>CAMCZJ010000057.1 GCA_945886995.1 Asaia bogorensis | reverse complement strand
CGCGGCGCGGTGGCTGCGAAATATGATCTGCGAGTCGGGGTCGGCTACGGCGTAGAAATCCAGGGCTATAACATCTATGGTGCCGCCAGCCGCGTGCGCGTTACTGTCACCGCGAATTGGTCCCTTTTTGACGTTGGCCCACCGCCGCGAGAAATTGCGCGCGGGTCCGAACGCGCCGTGGACGCCTATGACATTCCGGCCACTCAATTCTTCGCCGCCGATGCGGCGCGTGAGACGATGGAACGCCAATTGATTGACGTATTGGCGCAGCAGATTCTGGGAAAGCTGGCGATCCATTTCCGCGCAGAGACGCAAGGCGCGGCGCCGGCCTGACCATGGCCAAGCTTGATGCGCGGCGCATTCCCGCCTTCCTGGCCGACCCGCCAGCAACAGCGCGGGTTGTGCTGATTTACGGCGATGATCTGGGCTTGGTCCGCGAAAGGGCGGATCACTTGATCCGCGCCGTGGTGGGCGATGATCCTTTCGGCCTGGTGGATGTGCCGCGCGATGCCGCCAGCCGCGATGCCGGGCTGCTGGCGGGGGAAGCCGCGCAATCCGCACTCACGGGCGGGCGGCGCCTGGTGCGGGTACGCGATGCGACAGATGGCTTGGCGAATGCCGCCAAGGCCGCGCTGGCCGGGCCGGGCCCCGGGATTGTGCTGCTGGAAGGCGGTGCGCTTGCCGGCAATAAGGGTCTCCGCCCCGCGCTGGAACGCGCCAATGATGCAGCGGCGGTAATTGCCTGCTACCCCGAAACCGGGGCGGAGTTGGAAGCAAGCCTTGGGCGCCTGCTGAAGGAACGCGGTGTTGTGGCGGATAGCGCTGCGCTTTCCTTCATGGCCGCACGGCTTGGCGAGAACCGCCTGCAAATCCGCCAGGAAGTGGAAAAACTGGCGCTTTATGTCGGCCCCGCCAAGCGCGTGACAGAAGAAGACGCCATCGCCTGCATCGCTGAAGGTTCAACGCTTGATCTGGACCAAGCCCTGCTTGCGGCAACGGCAGGCGATGCCGCGCTGGCAGACCGCGCGCTGGATCAGGCCTTTGCCGAGGGGGCAGCGGCGGTGCAGGTAGTGCGCGCTGCACTCAGGCATGTGCAGCGGCTGCATCTGGCGGCGCTGGCCGTGGCAAAGGGTTCAAGCCCTGGCGATGCGCTTTCTTCCTTGCGCCCGCCGGTATTCTTCAAAAGCCGCCCGGCTTTTGAAAGGGCGCTGCGTCTTTGGCCTGCACCGGCGCTCTCGGCAGCTGGTGAGGCGCTGTTGGAAGCCGAACGCCACACCAAAACCACCGGCATGCCTGATCAGGCGATTGCGCGCGCGGCGGTGATGGCGCTGGCGCGGGAAGCAGTGCTGCGCCGCCGTTAGGTCAGGCACTAAATCCTGATAAATTCCGCAATCTTCGTGTTTTGTCGTAGCGCCACCAGATCATCCGCGCCCGGCAATTGCGGCCTGTCACGCTCAGCCGCCACCAGACACAGAAAGCCAAGCGGCGCATCTTCCGCCGCGCGGAATTGATGCCATTCCATGGGCTGGATTTCGACCAGATCATGCTCGGCAATATCCGAGATCTCATCACCCACCAGGCAAGCACCACGCCCGCGCAGGATCAGCACCCAATGGATATGCGCATGGCGTTCAAGCGTGGAATGGCCGCCCGGCTGCACTTCGAAATAGCGCCACTGGACGGGCAGGCTTTCCGCCCCTTCAAACAGAATTTGGCGCGTCACATCCTTGTAAGGGCCGCCTTCCTTGTAAGCCAGGACGGGCACGTTTTCCCAAGCATAAGAAGTGAACCGACGCACGGTCATTCCGCGGCCTTCCTGGTTGCAACAGCCTTTTCAATCGCGGCCATAAAGGCGCGTGCGCCGGCCTCAGGTTCGGGCGAATGGCGCATCAGCGCGCCGCCAATCAGGAAAACGGCGTCATGGCCAAAGGCCGCCACCATGCTGTCAATGCGTTCAATCGTCATGCCACCTGCCGGGGAAGGGAAACCGGGTTTCACATCGCCCAAGGGTTCCTGCATGGCAATGGCCAAATCCCGACATTCCTTCGGGGTGAAGGTAAAGCGCCCGCCGGCATTGGGAAAAACCGAGATATCAGCGCCGAAAATACGAAACAGGCGCCCGAGCAGCATGGCCGGCGTCATGCCATGCTCGGGGTCATGGAAATGCGTGCCGGTGAAGCTTGGATGCGTCATCACCGCCAGCCCGTATTTGCGCGCGAGGTAAAAACCCGTGTCAGGGCCAATCAGCAGCGGCGCAATCAGCGCACCGGCACAGCCCTCGGCGCGGGCAAATTCCATTTGTGCTTCGATCTGGTCAAAGCGGCCAGCGATCATCGGAAAATAGAGTGTCTTGCGCCCGGTCTTGGCATTGGCGTTGCGGATCGCTTCCTGAAGCCGCGAAACCCTTTCCTTGAAGGGGTGGAAGGGCTGGTCCATCAGCCCGTGATCATCCTTGACCACATCAAGCCCACCCAGCGCATAGCCCCCGGCAAGGCGGGCCAATTCAAGCACCGAAAGCCCGAGCGGCTTGATGGCGGTTGCGGCCAAAGGCCGGCCATAGACGCCAAGTGCTTGGCGCAATCCGGCAATCCCAAAGCGCGGCCCACCAAAGGCGCGGAGTTGATCACCGGTCAGGCGGATATCAATAATCTTGATGCCGCGCCTGATCGAGATATTGCCGAAAACAACATTCAGCAGATTGGGGATCGAATCATTGACGATATCGGCGCGGTAGCTGATTTCCACATCGAAAGCATGCGATGGCGGCGCGCAGGGCGTGATGGCTTCAACCTGCCCCACAATGCCCGCATCCCAGATCGGCCCCGGCACGCAATCGCCCGGGATTTCGACCGTTTCTTCAAGGCAGATATCCTTGGCATGCGCTTCAATGGGCCGGGAATCATCCGGGGTAATGCGATAGACAATCTGAAACCGCGGCGCGCCCATCAAACCCTGAAACCTCTCCAACCCTGCCAAAGGCCAGCCAAGCCGCGCTTAGCTGGCCCTGCCCCCTTTATGACAAGGTTATTACCGCGAAGTTTGGCCCTGGCGATAGGCGTTGCGGTCGAATGGGAAGAAACGCTTTGGGGTGCCGCAGATCAGCGCGTATGTACCCATTCAGGTTCATCAACCGCCACCAGGTCAGGCAGGTTCACCACCACTTCCTCAGTGCCGGAACGCACCAGGGCGCAATGCAGCACCTCGGTCGCGGAGGCATTGATTTCCTGATGCGGCACATAGGGCGGCACCAGAAAGAAATCGCCCGCGCGCGCTTCGGTGATGAATTCCAGCCGATCGCCCCACCGCATATGGGCGGTGCCGCTGATGATATAAATCACGCTTTCAAGCGCACCGTGATGATGCGCGCCGGTGCGCGAATTGGGCTCGATCCGATTGGTGCCGGCCCAAAGCGCGACAGACCCATTGCGCGCGCCGCTGATGGCAACTTCGCGGTTCATGCCAAGGGTCTCCGGCGTGCTGGAGCTTTTGGCATTGGCACGCACATGCTTGATGCCGCGCGTGCGCCAATCAATCGGGGTCAGAGAATCGGGCATGGATGGCTTTCCTTTTCTGGTTTCAATCGGGTTGCGCGCCGGTGCGGCGGACCAAGGCGGGCCAGCGCCGTGCCTCCGCCTGGATCAATTGCGCGAATTGCGCGGGGCCTTGGCTCGTTACCTCAAAGCCCTGCGCGGTGAGTTGTTCCGCGACCTCGGGCTTGGCCAATATGCGTTCCAGGGCGCTAGCAAGGCGCCGGATTGCCGCCGGGGAGGTACCGGCCGGGGCCAGGATGCCCTGCCAGGTAATCACCTCAAATTCCGCAAAACCTGATTCGGCGATGCTCGGCACTTCCTGCAGGGCCGGGACGCGCTTGGCGCTGGTGACGGCGAGCGCGCGGAGCCGTCCGGCACGAATATGTTCAATCGCCGCCGGCAAGGTCACAAACAGCGCCTGGATATGCCCCGCGACCAGGTCAATCACGGCAGGGCCGCCGCCGCGATAGGGCACATGGGTGAAGGCAAGCCCAGCATCCTGCGCAAATAGCGCCCCGGCCAAATGCCCGATGGACCCATTCCCCTGGGAAGCCAGCGTCAGCTTGCCATCCGCCTGCCGTGCCCAGGCGATAAAGCCCGCCACATCCCGCACGGGGGCTGAGGGGTGCACCACCAGCACTTGCGGCGCGCGCACCGCTTCAATCACCGGGCTGAAATCTCGCACAGGGTCAAAGCCAACGCGCGGATAAAGCGCGGGGTTGATCGTGAGTGGGTCCGAGCCCACCAGCAGGGTCAGCCCATCCGGCGCAGCGCGCGCCACCAATTCAAAGGCGATATTGCTGCCGGCGCCGGGCTTGTTTTCCGTGACGACATTCTGGCCCAAAGCCTCGGTCAAATGCCGCGCCAGCAGGCGGCCGAGGATATCCAGGCTGCCGCCGGGGGCGACGGGGACCACGATGCGCAGCGCGCGGTCCGGGTTCCAGGCGGTATCGGCCCGGGCTTGGGTGACGAGCATACCAGCGGCGGCGAAAAGGGCGGAGCGGAGCAGCAGGTCGCGGCGGAGGGTCATGGCGGTAAAATCCGAGTTTGTTTAAAAAATTTTTCTCTCAAATCACGGAAAAAATCAAGAAAAAAGATTTTATTTTCTCAAGGAAACCCTCGCCAAAGGCTTCCCCGATGCGCGGTGCTGGGAAGGTTTTTCTCCTCTACGGGCCAAAACCGTCCTCAGGCGCGCACCCTGTCTCTTTTGCGCAAAACCGCTGCGCTGGCGATTTCACGCCCCCACGAAATGCTTTATCCACCATCAGCGACGGCAAAGCAGGGGCTCAAACCATGGCGGAAATCTATTTCTTTGAAGACCTGACGGTGGGGCTGACCGCCAAATTTTCCAAAACCATCACGGAAGCCGATATCGTGCTGTTCGCCGCCGTCACCGGCGATACCAACCCCATGCATCTGGATGCGGAATATGCCGCCACCTCCATTTTCAAGGAACGCATCGCGCATGGCATGCTGGCGGCGGGCTTGATTACCAAGGTGCTGGGCACGCAACTCCCCGGGCCGGGCACGATTTATATGTCCCAGACGCTAAAGTTTCGCGCCCCAGTGAAAATCGGGGAAACCGTCACCGCCATTGTCGAAGTGGCCGCTTTGCACCCCGAAAAGCACCGCGCGACGCTCAGAACCGTGTGTCTGGTCAAGGGCGAACCAGTGCTGGAGGGGGAGGCGTTTGTCTCCGTCCCCTCCCGCGCCGCCATCACCAAAGCTGCGGAGTAAGCCCATGCGCCGCGTTTGTGTTTTTGCCGGCTCCGCCGCCGGTGCCCGCCCTGAATATGCCGCCGCCGCTGCCGCCCTGGGCCGAGAGCTCGCCGCGCGCGGGCTTGGCCTGGTTTATGGCGGGGGTGGCGTTGGGCTGATGGGCGCGGTTTCCGCCGCCGCACAGGATGCGGGGGCCGAGGTGATTGGCATCATCCCCCATGGGCTGGTGGCGCGCGAAGCGGGTGCCAAACAGCTCAAGGATATGCGCGTGGTGGCTTCCATGCATGAACGCAAGGCGCTGATGGCCGAGCTTTCCGATGGCTTCATTGTGCTACCCGGCGGCTATGGCAGCCTGGAAGAAGCGGTGGAAACGCTGACGTGGCTGCAGCTTGGCATTCAACGCAAGGGCATCGTGTTTGTGGATACGCTTGGCTATTGGCAGAAGCTGATGGGCGCGCTGGATCACATGGTGGCGGAAGGTTTTGTGCGGGGCGAAATGCGCGCTGCGGCCATGCTGGCGCCGGATGGTGCAGCCGCGATTGATGCGCTTGCGCGCTTCACACCGCCCGATGTGCCGCGCTGGCTGAAGCCTGGGGAAGCCTGATGGCGGTGCAAGTCTTTTCCGATTGGCGGGCCATTCCGAAGGAAGCGCGCGGGGCCACCGTGGCACTCGGTAATTTTGATGGCGTGCATCTGGGCCATGTCGCGGTGTTGAAGGCAGCGCAAGCGGCGCGGCCTGATCTGCCGCTGGCGGTGCTGACCTTTGAGCCGCATCCGCGCGAGCATTTCCGCCCCGATGATCCGCCCTTTCGCCTGACCCTCCTGCCGGCCAAGGCGGCTTGCCTTGCCGATGCCGGGGCGCGCTTTGTCTATGCGCTCAGCTTTGATGATGATTTCGCTGCCCTTTCGGCGCAAGCCTTCGTTGAACAGGTGCTGCATAAGGGGATGGGAGCGAAGCATTTGGCGAGTGGCCCTGATTTCGCCTTTGGCAATCGGCGCGGCGGCGATGTGCGCTTTCTGGCGCGGGAAGCCGCCGCGCGCGGCATGGGGCTTTCCATTGTGCCGCCGTTGGAACAGGGGGGGGAGGCGATATCCTCCACCCGCATCCGCCGGCTATTGCAGGATGGCTATCCGGATCGGGCGGCGGAAAAGCTTGGCCGGCCATGGGAAATTCGCGGCACGGTGGTGCATGGGGATAAGCTTGGCCGCGTGCTGGGCTGGCCGACGGCCAATATCTGGCTCGATCGGCATTTGGAACCGGCGCGGGGGGTTTATGCGGTCACGGTGGCGCTGCCGGGGGGCGGGACGGCCAAGGGGGTCGCCAATATCGGGCGGCGGCCAACGCTCGGCGGCGATAAGGTGACGCGGTTGGAGGTCTATATCTTCGATTTCGCCGGCGATATCTACGGCCAGGAAATCGGGGTGCGGCTGGTGCAATTCCTGCGCCCGGATGCGAAGTTTGATGGGTTGGAAACGCTGAAGGCCGCGATTGAACAGGATGTGGCGAATGCCCGCGCGGCGCTGGCTTGACCGCCCGCATGGCCCGCGCCCATATGCTCCCCATGAAAATTGTGATGATACCGGCGCGAATTACCCGCCCGGCCTTCCGCTGAAGGCCGGGAAACTTCGCCCGTATTTCACCCCAGCCGCTCCCTCAGCGGCCCGAGATTAGCCCGCAAGGCTCGAAAACATGACCGATAGCCCCAAAGAGGCCCGCGATTATCGCGGCACCGTCTTCCTGCCGCAGACCGGCTTTCCCATGCGCGGCGATTTGCCGAAGCGTGAACCCGATACGCTGGCGCGCTGGGAGCGCCTGAAGCTGTGGGAGAGGCTGCGCGCGCAGTCCAAGGGACGTGAGAGCTTCGTGCTGCATGACGGCCCGCCCTATGCCAATGGCAATCTTCATATCGGCCATGCGCTCAATAAGATTTTGAAGGATGTGATCAATCGTGCCGCGCAAATGGCGGGGTTTGACGCGAATTACGTCCCCGGCTGGGATTGCCACGGCCTGCCGATTGAATGGAAGGTTGAAGAAGAATACCGCAATAAGGGCCGCGACAAGGATGCGGTGCCGGTTCTCGATTTCCGCGCCGAATGCCGCGCCTATGCCGAACATTGGCTGCAAGTACAGCGGGAGGAATTCATCCGCCTTGGTGTCGCCGGCGATTGGGCGGATCGTTACGCGACGATGGATTTCGCCTCAGAAGCCGCGATTGCGGGGGAGATCGGCAAGTTCCTGATGAATGGCTCGCTCTATCGCGGGCTGCGTCCCGTGATGTGGAGCCCGGTTGAGAAAACCGCGCTGGCCGAAGCGGAAATTGAATATCATGATCATGTCAGCCCGACGCTGCATGCGAAGTTTCCAATCACTTTCGCAGTTCATGATAGAAACGAAGTCGCTCATGCCCTTTTAGGTGCAAGTGTAGTGATCTGGACCACTACGCCTTGGACCATGCCGGGCAACCGCGCGGTCGCGTATGGGCCAGACATTGATTACGCGCTTCTGCATGTCGAGGGTGTAACAGAGAAGTCCCACCTGAAGGTTGGCGAGCGACTGCTTGTTGCCCTGCCCTTGCTCCCGCAATTCGAAAAGGATGCGGGAATTGGTGCCCATACAGTCCAAAGAGTGTTGAAGGGGAACGAACTTCACGGAAATCGGCTTGCGCATCCGCTGGCGAATTGGGCGCCAGCCAATGGTGGGTATGCTTTTCCCGTCCAATTGCTGCCCGGCGATTTCGTCACCACCGAAGCCGGCACGGGTTTTGTGCATATCGCGCCTGGCCATGGTGAGGATGACTTCAATCTGGGCCGCGCGCATCACCTGCCGATCCCGGAAACCGTTAACGACGACGGTACCTTTACCCATCACGCGCCAGGCTTTGAGGGCTTGCATGTCTTCAAGGCGCATACAGCGGTTTATGCGGCGATGGAGGCAGCGGGGACGCTCGCTGCCACGGGTAAGCTCACGCATAGCTATCCGCATAGCTGGCGGTCCAAGAAGCCCGTGATTTTCCGCGCGACGCCGCAATGGTTCATCGCGATGGATGACGCCAATGCGATCCGCGCCAAATCTCTGGATGCCATCGCCAAGACGCATTTCGTGCCGGAGGCGGGGCGGAACCGCATCGGTTCCATGGTGGCCGCGCGGCCCGATTGGTGCATCAGCCGTCAGCGCGCCTGGGGCGTGCCGATCCCGGTATTCGTGAGCAAGCAGTCGGGCGAGCCGCTGCGTGATCCGGCCATCATCGAACGCGTGATGGAAGCCTTCCGTGCTGAGGGCGCGGATGCCTGGTACAAGCCCGGTGCGGCGGCGCGCTTCCTCGGCCCGGACCGTGATCCGGAAGCCTATGAGCAGGTCATGGATATTGTGGATGTCTGGTTCGAATCGGGCTCCACCCATGCCTTTGTGTTGCCGCCGCGCGGCTTGCCCTTCCCGGCTGATCTTTATCTGGAAGGCTCAGACCAACATCGCGGTTGGTTCCATTCATCGCTGTTGGAATCGGTTGGCACCAATGGTGTTGCGCCCTTCAAGGCCGTGCTGACGCATGGTTTTGTGCTGGATGAGCAAGGGCGGAAAATGTCCAAATCCATGGGCAATGTTACCGCGCCGCAGGATGTGATGAAGCAATATGGCGCGGATATTCTGCGCCTTTGGGTAATGAATTCCGACACATCGCTTGATTTGCGTATCGGCCCCGAAATCCTGAAGCAGCAGGCGGAATTGTATCGGCGCATCCGGAATACCTTGCGCTGGCTGCTCGGTAATCTGGATGGGTTCTCGGAAGAAGAAACCGTGCCTTACGCCGAATTGCCGGAGCTTGAACGTTGGTTGCTGCATCGCTTGACTGAATTGGATGCGAAGATCAGGCGGGCGGTGGAAACCCATGATTGGACTGGGGTTTATCCTGAAATCCATCAATTCTGCGCCACTGATCTCTCCGCGTTTTACTTCGATATCCGGAAGGACAGTCTTTACTGCGATGCTGCGGATGCGCCGCGCCGGCGTGCTGCGCGGACGGTGCTTGATATCCTGCATCGCTGCCTTTGTGCCTGGTTCGCGCCGGTTCTGGTGTTCACGGCGGAGGAAGCTTGGCTTGCGCGTTTCCCGGATGGGGAAGGCAGCGTGCATTTGCTCGACTTCCCCTTTGTGCCCGAAGGCTGGAAGGATCAGGCGCTGGCTGCGAAATGGGAACGCTTACGCGATTTGCGCCGTGCGGTGACCGGCGCGCTTGAGCGTGCGCGTGTTGCGCAGGAGATTGGTTCCTCCTTGCAAGCCGCTCCAGTATTGCATGTGGCGCCTGATGATGCCGGTTTGCTGCCACCTGATTTGTGGGCCGAGCTGTGCATCACTTCCGGCTTTGCGCTTTCCACGGTGCCCGCGCCTGAAGGTGCCTTTGTGGCCGATGGTGTTGCCGATGCCGCCGCGGTCTTCCACCCCGCCCCCGGTGTAAAGTGCGACCGCTGCTGGCGCGTATTGCCCGAAGTCGGCGAATGCAGTTCCCCCCCCACGCTTTGCCGCCGCTGTGACGCGGTGGTCGAGTCCCTTTAATGTCGGCGGGGTCCGGGGAGACACTGTCTCCCCGGCGGGGGCCCGGGGGCAGCGCCCCCGGCCTGTTCCGCCTAGGTTTGATATTTGCGGGGTTTATCTTCATTTTTGACCAACTGACAAAGTGGTTCGTGTTGGATGTGTTGTTGCTGCCCGAGGTCCGGCACATCCCCTTATTCTCAGCAGGCCCCTTCGGCCTGGACCTGACCATGGTCTGGAATCGCGGTGTGACCTTTGGGCTTTTGTCCGGTGACGGCCCCTGGAATCATTTGATTTTGGCTGGGCTTGCGGTGGCGATTGCCGTGTTCTTGCTCCGCTGGCTCGCGCGGGCCGAGGGGCGGATGGTGGCGCTTGCGCTGGGTGCCGTGATTGGTGGCGCCTTTGGCAATGTCCTGGATCGCGTGCGTTTTGGGGCAGTGGTGGATTTCGTGGATACCCATGGCTGGGGCTGGCATTGGTATGTGTTCAATGTGGCGGATGCCGCGATTGTCTGTGGCGTTGGGGCCTTGTTGCTGGATGCCTTGTTGCCGCCACGCCAAACGCCTAAAGATAGCCTATGAATCGGCGCTCCAAGACCCTCCTTCCTGCCCTTGCCACGCTGCTGCTTGTCGGCTGTGGGGAGAATACGGCGCGCACCCTTGGCTTCATTCGCGATGCGCCCGATGAATTCCGCGTGACCACCAGGGCGCCGCTTTCCATGCCGCCGGATATGGCCGGGGGCCTGCCTTCGCCGCGCCCAGGCGCCGCGCGCCCGATGGAACGCAGCCAGCGTGAGGAGGCAGAGGCGGTGCTGGTGCCTTCCCTGGCGCTTAGGGACCCGCGCCAGCAACCGCGCGCGACTGGCGGCAGCGTCGGCGAAGTGGCGCTTTTGCAGGCGGCGGGGCCTTCAGCGCCGCGCGATATTCGCCGCCAAGTGGATGACGAAAGCCAAAGGCTGGATCGCCCCCCGCGGGATTTGGCAGATCGGCTGATTTTCTGGCGTGACCCGCCGGCGCCTGGGATTGCCGTTGACCCTGCGCGCGAGCGGGAGCGGATTCGTGAAAATGCCGCGCTTGGCGTTGAAGGCACTGCTGGGGATACGCCCATCCAGCAGCCGCGGGCTCAAAGCTGGTGGCAGAGGCTCGGCTTCTAAAGCGATATTGGGCTGGATTCCGGGCCTGCTGATACCATCTCTGGGGGCATGATGCGCTTGACCCGACGCCAGACCCTTGCCTCCGCCGCTGCGCTTTGCGCGGCAAGCCCCGCCATGGCCCAGAATGCCGTGCCAACGGTGCCGCAGCGCCCGCTTTTCGGCGCCAAGCATTGGCGCTTGGCCAATGGGTTGGAGGTTGCCTTCATTCCCTTCAGTCGGGCGCCGGTGGTGACCCAGTATTTGTTTTTCGCCGCCGGCGGGGCGGAAGACCCGGCCGGCCGTTCGGGGGTCGCGCATTTCCTGGAACACATGATGTTCAAGGGCAGCCCGAAGGTGGGCGTTGGCGATTTCTCGCGCTTGGTGGCGCGGGAAGGCGGCAATGACAATGCCTTCACGTCCCGCGACGTCACGGCCTATCATCAGGCGGTGGAGGCATCGCGCCTTGGCATGATCCTGGAGATGGAGGCGGACCGCATGGCCGCCGCGCTGATCCCGCAGGAATTCATGGAAAGCGAACGCGGCGTGGTGCTGGAAGAACGCCAGCAAAGGACAGATTCCAACCCGAGGGCAAGGTTCAGGGAGGCGTTTACGGCAGCGCTCTGGGGCCGGCAGCATTGGGCGGGGCGGCCCATCATCGGCTGGGAAGATGAAATCCGCGCCATTTCCCGCGATGATTTGGCCGGGTTTCATGCGCGGTTCTACGCGCCGGCCAATGCGACCTTGGTGATCAGCGGCGCCGTGCCGGAAGAAGAAGTCCGGCGCCTGGTGGATAAGCATTATGGCGGTATCCCGGCGCGCGACGCCGCGCGGCGGGATCGTGCGCCCACGCCCGCGCAAGCGGCGGAGCCCCGGCTGCTGCGGCGTGACCCCATGACACGGGATGCGCTGTTCCTGAAGGCCTGGATGGCGCCTTCACTCACAGCTGGAGAGCGCGCGCATGCGCTGCCGCTTGAAGTGCTTTCGCATCTTTTGGGCGGTGGGCAGGGCAGCCGGCTGCATAAGGCGCTGGTGGAAACCGGCCTCGCGGTCTCAGCCGGTACTGGGTATGATGGCGATGCGGCGGGGATGACGGAATTTTACCTCTCGGCCATGCCGCGCCCCGGGGTTACACCGGAACGGCTGGAAGAAGCCGCCAATGGCGTGATTGAAACCCTGATCCAGCAGGGCCCCTCGGAAGCGGAAGTGGCGCGGGCGATCCGCCAGCTTACCGCGGGCGCAATGCTGGCGCTGGATGGCTTTGGCGCCGGGCCGCGCATGGTGGGGGGGACACTGGCGATTGGCTTGCCGCTGGAAGCCGTGGAATTCTGGCCAGCCCGCATCAGTGCCGTGACGCGGGATCAGGTAGAAGCTGCGGCAAGGGCCGTGCTGCCAAGCGCCCCCAATACCGCCGCCTGGCTGGTGCCCGGCGCATGACCACCCCCTTTCGCCTGCCCATTCAGCGGGTTGCCGCCAATGGGCTGACTGCCTGGCTAGTGGAAGATCATTCCGTGCCTGTGGTCTCCCTTTCCTGGTCCTGGTCCGGCGGTGCGGCGCTTGATGCGTCCGGGCGGGAGGGTACGGCGAGCCTTGCGACTGCGCTGCTGACGGAAGGGGCCGGGGATATGCCGGCAGCCGCCTTTACTGATGCGCTGCGCGATGCCGGCATTGGGCTTTCCTTAGGCGCAGGCCGGGATGATGTGGATGGCGGCTTTCGCTGCCTGACTGACGCTCTGCCAGAAGCTGAGCGCCTGGCGCGCTTGGCGATGACAGCGCCGCGGCTGGATCAGTCGGCGGTTGAAAGGCTAAGGGCGCGCGCCATTGCTGGCGCAAGGCAGGCGCTGGAAACACCGCGCGGTCAGGCGGGGCGCGCCTTTTGGGCAGCGGCCTACCCGACCCATACGGCGGGGCGGCCTTCAGGCGGCACGGCGGAAAGCCTGGCTGCCATCAGCGCCGAGGATTTGCGCGGGCTGCTTGGCCAGCAATTGCGGCGAGAGGGGCTGACCATTGCCGCCGCGGGCGCCATCAAGCCAGAGGCACTGGCCGCGCTGATGGAACGCCTTTTCTCGGGGCTGCCGGCAGGCGCGCCCGCAACGCCAGCAGCGCTGCCGGCCTTTACCAGCTTTGGCCAACGCGTGATCGGCATGGATAGCCCGCAATCCCAGGCGATCTTCGGCCATGAGGGTATCGGCGCGCGGGATCAGGATTTTGAAGTGGCGCAGGTGGTGCTGCGTATTTTTGGCGGCGGTGGTTTTTCATCGCGCCTGACGGAATCTGTGCGGGTGCGGCGCGGCCTGACCTATGGCATCGGGCTTGGGCTTGATACAAGCTTTGGCGGCGGCGTGCTGCTGGGCAGTGTTGCCAGTGACAATGGCAAGATTGCCGAAGCGCTTGCCGTGACGCGCGATGAATGGGCGCGCATGGCCGCTGACGGGCCAACTGACGCGGAAATGGCGGAAGCCATTGCGTTTTTGACCGGATCGCTCGCGCTGCAATTCACCGATAGCCGGCGCATCGCCAATACGCTGCTGGCCATGCAGCGCAATGGGCGGCCGATTGATTGGCTGGATGGGCGCGACGCCAGGCTGCGCGCCATTACCCGCGATGATGCGGCGCGGGTGGCGCGGCGGCTGCTGAAGCCAGACGCGCTTTCGGTGACGGTGGCGGGCAGGCCGGTTGGCCTATAGCCCTGGGGCCTGATGAAACGCCCACAATTTTTCAGTAACTCCGTTTGCTCAATGAAATAACTGCTGTTTTTAGGCGCATAAGCGCGAGGGCCCGCTGTTGATTTGCCGCTGATTTGGGCGGCAGCGCGCTTTTTGGCGCCCGACTGGGGGTGAAAACCCTGGCACGCAATTCGCAAACCTCCCGAGCCGGCAAGCATCACCGCGCCAAGGGGCGCGGCGCGTCTGCCTAAGTCTGGAGATCAGGGATGACACATATCCTCAGCCACCGCCTTACGCGCCGCGCAGCCCTGCTGGGCATGGGCGCGGCATTGGCAACGCCCGCCATTCATGGCGCTTCCGCCCAGGGCGCGCCGATCAAGGTTGGCGTTTTGCATTCACTTTCCGGCACTATGGCCATCAGCGAAACCGCGCTCCGCGATACCGTGCTGATGATGGTGGAAGGCATCAATAGCCGTGGCGGCCTTTTGGGCCGCCGTGTGGAAGCCGTGGTGGTGGACCCCGCTTCCAACTGGCCGCTTTTTGCCGAGAAGGCGCGGGAGCTTCTGCAAGTGGCCAAGGTGGATGTTACCTTCGGCTGCTGGACCTCGGTCAGCCGCAAATCCGTGCTGCCGGTTTTTGAAGAATTGAATGGCTTGCTGTTCTACCCGGTGCAGTATGAGGGTGAGGAACAGTCACGCAATGTCTTCTATACCGGCGCCGCGCCAAATCAGCAGGCGATTCCGGCGGTTGAATATTTGATGTCGAAGGATGGCGGTGAAGCGCGCCGCATTGCGCTGCTTGGCACCGATTACGTCTATCCGCGCACCACGAACCGCATCCTGCGCGCCTTCCTGAACAGCAAAGGCATCGCGGATGCCGATATCATGGAAGAATATACGCCCTTCGGCCATTCCGATTGGCAGGGCATTGTGGCGCGCGTGAAGCGTTTTGCCGGCGAAGGCAAGCGCACCGCGATTGTTTCCACCATCAATGGCGATGCCAATGTTCCGTTCTATCGTGAACTCGGCAATCAGGGGATCAAGGCAGAAGATATTCCATCCGTTGCATTCTCGGTCGGTGAAGAAGAATTGGCCGGCATTGATACCAAGCCGCTGGTTGGCCATTTGGCCGCCTGGAATTACTTCATGAGCGTGAACAGCCCCGCCAATACGGAATTCAAGAACCAGTGGCAGGCCTTCATCAAGAACCCGCGCCGCGTGACGAATGACCCGATGGAAGCAACGCTTGTCGGCTTCAAGATGTGGGCGCAGGCGGTGGCCAAGGCCGGCACCACGGCGGTGGATCCGGTACGTGAGGCGATGTATGGCCAGAAGGTGGATGCGCCTTGTGGCTATACGCTGGAAATGCACCGCAACCATCATTTGTCCAAGCCCGTGATGATTGGCGAAGTGATGGAAAACGGCCAGTTCAACATCGTCTGGAAGACATCAGGGCCGATTATTGCCGAAAACTGGTCTCCCTTCATTCCGGAAAACGCGAATCGTCGTCGCTAATCGGTTGGGGGCGGTGGTTTCGATCACCGCCCCAAACGTCGAATGAAAAATCTTGTCCTTACATTGCTGCTGGTGCTCGGCCTTTCGCCCATGGCCTGGGCGCAGGATGACT
>CAMCZJ010000056.1 GCA_945886995.1 Asaia bogorensis | reverse complement strand
ACCCTGACCGCGGTGGATGCCGCCGTGATGGTGCTTGATGCCGCGAAGGGGATTGAGAGCCAAACGCGCAAACTGTTTGAAGTTTGCCGCATGCGCGATATCCCCATCATCACCTTCATCAACAAGATGGACCGCGAAGCGCGCGAACCTTTCGAATTGCTGGATGAAATACAGAACCTGCTGGCGTTGGACGCGACACCAGCCGCTTGGCCCGTGGGCCGTGCCGCTGACTTCGCCGGGGTTTATGATTTGGCGACAGACCGCTTCCTGCCCGTGGCGGAAGGTGCTGAGCCGATCCAGCTTGAATCGCCGGAAGACCCGAAACTCGCGGCGCTTGTCGGTGATGAAAGGGCTTTGGCGCTTTCCGAGGAAGTGCTGCTTGCCCGCGCCGGTTATCCGGAATTCAATGCGGAGCGTTTTCTGGAGGGCTCCCTGACGCCGGTATTCTTCGGCTCCGCGCTGCGTGATTTTGGCATTGCGCATTTGCTGGATGGATTGGCGCGCCATGCGCCACCGCCGCGCGCGCGGCCAGCCGATCAACGTCTGGTGACACCTGGTGAGGAAAAACTCACCGGTTTTGTCTTCAAGATCCAAGCGAATATGGACCCCAATCACCGCGACCGCGTGGCTTTTGTGCGGCTTTGCAGCGGGCGGCTGACCAAGGGCATGCGGCTACGCCAAAGCCGCACCGGCAAGCAGGTGCCGGTGAATGCGCCGCTGTTTTTCTTCGCGAAAGACAGGCAAGTGGCGGAAGAAGCCTGGCCGGGCGATGTGATCGGCATCGCCAATCACGGCACGCTGCGGATTGGCGATACGCTGACGGAAGGTGAGGCGCTTGATTTTCGCGGCGTGCCTTCCTTCGCACCGGAAATCCTGCGCCATATCCGGCTGGATGATCCGATGCTGGCGAAGAAGCTCCGCACCGCACTGGATCAATTGGCGGAAGAAGGTGTGGTGCAATTGTTCCGCCCGCGCGATGGCTCACCACCCGTGGTCGGCGTTGTGGGGCAGCTGCAATTGGATGTGCTGCAAAGCCGGTTGCGCGTGGAATATGGCGTGCCGGCAGGCTTTGATGGCACGCCTTGGGAACAGGTGCGCTGGATGATATCCGACGAAGCTGGCGCTTTGGATCGCTTCGCAGAAGCCAATCGGCGCGATGTCGCGGAAGATCATGATGGCGCGCTGGTCGCGTTTTTCAGCAGCGATTGGCGCCGCCGCCGTGCGGAAGAAGAATGGCCGATGATCCGCTTCCATGCCGTGCGCGAACAGCATGGTGTGGGTGGGGGGAAGTAAAACTTCCCCCCAACTTGATTATTTCACCGACGAGAAGGATGTCGGCTGCAAAATCTCATTCGTCACTTTCGTCAGCAGCGGGCCATTCGCTTCGGTTTCCGCGCGCGCCTTGATCCAATCCGGATCGGCCTGGAACTTTGCCCATTTTTCCTCACGCTCCGCCAAGGATTTCCACGCCACCATATAGGTCAGGCTGTGGTTGGAATCGCCGATCAGCGTGGTCCAGAAACCTGCCTGACGAATGCCATGCTTATCCCAAAGCTTCAGCGTGATGGTGTCAAACCGCTTCATCAGATCGGGCAGGCGCCCGGGCTGGCAGTGATAAATGCGAAGTTCATAGAGCATCGTTTTTCTCCTGAGTTGAAGGTTAATCTAGTTTAGCGCCGGATATTTCCACCAATTCGCGCCACACGCGATCCTGGCTGCGCACGTAATCGGTGAAGCCTTCCGGTGTGTCATCCGAAATGGCGGTGAAACCAAGTGGTATCAGCTTTTCGCCATATTCCTTGTCGCGCGCCGCGCCGATGGTGGCGCGATGCAACGCCTGCACAATGGGTGCCGGCGTGCCGGCAGCGGCAGAAATGCAGTACCAGAATTCCATATCCATATCGGAACCAGGAATAAGTTCCGCCATGCCGCGCACATTCTCAAGCCCCGCGACTTGAGGCTGGCGCTTCTGGCTACCCACCGCAAGCGCACGCAACCGCCCTTCACGCACATGCGGCATCAGCGCGGGCATGCCATCGAAAATCATATCAACATTGCCAGCAATGAGATCATTCAAGCCAGGCGCCAACCCGCGATAGGGCACATGCGAAACCTCGATCCCCGCAGTTTGCATCAGCTTCGAAATCGTCAGATGGCTGATAGTGCCAATGCCCGATGATGCTGCGCTGATCTGCCCTGGCCGGCGCTTTGCATCCGCCACGAAATCCTCAAATGTGCGCCAAGGGCGATTGGCATTCACAACAAAGAGCGTGGAACCGACAGACACGCGGGAGATATGCGTGAAATCACGAATACCATCGAAAGGCATGCCTTTGTGGTACAGGTATTTATTCGCCAGCAGAATGGTCGCACCACCCAGGAACAGCGTATGCCCATCCGGCGCGCTGCGCGCCACAGCTTCACCGGCGATATTCCCGCCCGCGCCGGGGCGATTATCAATCACCACGGTCTGGCCGAGCAAAGGCCCCATGCGTTCAGCGACCAGCCGCGCGGTGATATCGGCGGCACCGGCGGGCGGGAATGGCACCACCAACCGCAAGGGGCGTGTGGGAAAGCCTTGCGCGTGGGCAATGGCCGGCGTGGCAAGCCCCGCAATCAGCGCGGCGCGGCGGGTGAGTTTGATCATGCTAACCTCCCTTTTTTTATTTCGTTGGTTCGCGGTGCAGTTCCACCACAATGCCTTCCTGCCCCGGCAGGGCCGGGTAGCGGCGCATCACTTCTGGGTCATGGCCGGGCACGATGTGCTTCGGGCTTGGCGCAAGCGCACGCAGCTTATCGAACCCTTCCAGCATTTCGCCAATATGAAAGGCCGTGGTGAAGGGGCGCCCGGCTTCCATATTCTCATAAAAATGCGTGACATCTGAAGCAAGCACCACGCGCCCGCGCGCGGTATTCACGCGCACACATTGCAGGCCCATGGAATGGCCGCCACAGGCATGCACGGTAATCCCCGGCGCCACTTCCGCATCGCCATTATGGAACACGACACGTTCGGCGAAATTCATCCGCACCATGCCAACCACATCTTCAACTTCGAAGGAGTGGCGCAGCTTGGGATACTTCATGTAGCGCCCGGTCGCATACTGCATCTCAGGTTCCTGCACATGGAACTTGGCCTTGGCGAATTTGTGGAAGCTGCCGACATGATCATAATGCAGATGCGAAATCACCACATCTTCGACCTTATCAGGATCAACGCCGATCAGCTTCAGGCTTTCAATCGGGCAGCGCAGGTAATTGCGCTTACGCTTGGCAGCGACTTCCGCCGTGAACCCGGTGTCAATGATCACTGCGCGATCTTCATTCACCGCCGCCCAAACAAAGTAATCCATCGGCATGGGCGCATCATGCGGGTCGCCACCGATGAAATGCTCGGCACGCTTGGCATCGCGCATGGCGTAGCGCAGCGCATAGACGCGGTATTCGGGTTCAATCATGCCATATGCTCCTGCTTTGCCGGCACCATCCCAAGCGCGAGGCCCACCATGGAGGCATCGCGCAGAACAGAAAGAAAATCACCGGGCTGATTGGCATCGCCCACCACGGTAAAGGGAATGCCGCTGGCTTCCACCGCGGGCAGCGCATCAAGGTTGGGCAGTGCGCCGATTGCGGCGATCACATGGGTCACGCCGGCAAGCTCTCGCGCTGCGCCGTCTTCGGTGAAATGCAGCACATCGCCCATCAACCGCGCATCGCGGACCTTGGTATGGAAGCTGGTGCCCACTTCGCGCAGGCGGATCATCAGATCCGTGCGGTTATTGCGCGCCATGGCGGGGGCGATGGCGGGCAGGGCTTCAAGGATTGAGATGCGACAGCCGCGTTGCACCAACACATCCGCGACTTCAAGCCCGACAATGCCACCACCGATCACTGCCACCCGCGCGCCATCCGGCACCAGCGTTGGATTGGCAATCACATCCCAAGCTTGCAATGGCGCAGCGCCGGGCAGGCTTAGGGGGCGCGGCTTGGCGCCGGTTGCCACCACCACATGCTCCGGCGCGAAAGCCCTGATGGCATCCGCCGTTGCGTCCACGCCATAGCGCACCGGCACGCCAAGCGCCTGCACCTGATCCCAACGCCAAGACCAGGCAGGGCGCACTTCTTCCTTATCCGGCGCCGCCACGGCCAGATGAATTTGCCCACCAGCGCGCGCTGCCTTTTCCCAGATTTCCACCTGATGGCCGCGTGCAGCGGCAAGCCGCGCAACCTCTGCCCCCGCTAAACCTGCACCCAATATCAAGACACGTTGTTTCATCGGTGCCGGCGCGAATGGCCCATCAATGAATTCTGGCGCTTCCAATTCCGTCCCCAGCATGGGGTTCACCACGCAGGCAACATCGCGTTCTAGAGTCAGACGTTCAAAGCAGACATTGCAGGAAATGCAGCCGCGAATGGCCACCTTGCTTTCGCCAAACGCCTTGCGTGGCCAATGCGCATCCGCCGTCAGCGCCCGGCCCAGCGAGACATAATCCGCCGCACCGGAAGCCAGCACCGCTTCCGCATCCTCAGGCGAAAGAATGCGCCCGGCGATGATAGTTGGGATCGAAACCGCTTCCGTGATTGGCCTGGCATGGGGTTCCAAAGTGCGGCGCGGCATGGAAGGTGGCTGGATGCAAAAGCGCGAAAGCGCTGGGCTTTCATTCGTGCCGCCTGAGAGATCAAGCGCCGTCACCCCCGCCGCTTCCAGTAATTTGGCGAGTTCCACCATTTCCTCAATCTTGTAGCCATCATCACAATATTCGGTACAAGAAATCCGCACCCAAAGCGGGAAATCGGGCAGCGCATCGCGTAGCCGGTGCACCGTTTCCAGCAGCAGGCGCGCGCGGTTTTCCAATGAACCGCCATAGCGATCTGTGCGCTTATTGATGCGCTGCGTCAGAAACTGATGAAACAGATACCCATTGGCGGCATGCAATTCCACAGCATCATAGCCCGCCTGCCACAACCGCCTTGCAGCCGTCACGAAATCCTTCTGGATTTCGGTGATCTCCGCTTGTTCCAGCGGCCGCACCTCATCGCCCGTATTCGGATTGCGCCATGGCGAAGGGCCGACAGGTTCCATATTCAACACCATCCGGCGCAGCAGCGCCCCGCGGTGATTGATCTGCCCCACCGTCACGCAATCATGCCGCTTGATGCCCTCCACCAACCGCGCCAGGCCAGGGATGAAACGATCATGATAAATCCAGAGGGAATTGTTATGCGCGCGCCCACCCGCACTCACCGCCATGGCTTCGGTCACAATGGCGGCGACACCTCCCTTGGCGCGTTCTTCGTAGTAGGCGCGGTCACGTTCAGTGGAGAGCCCATCGCTGGTGCTGAAATTCGTGCCCATCGGCGCCATGATGAGCCGGTTTTTCATCCGGAGCGGCCCAATCCGCCCCGGCTGTTGCATCAGCAGGGTCATACCGCGTTACTTCGCCTTATCCGCATCCAGAACGGCTTGCACCGCCGCCGGATCACATTTGATCTGCACGCCCGCGCGTTCCAATTGCAGCTTCATCGGCACGCGGCTGTCCAGGTTTTCCCAGCCGCGATTCAGCGCCTCATTCATTTCTTCCAGTGCCAAATTGCAGAAACGCATTGGCACATTCAATTCGCGGCCCATGGTGACCGCCAGCGTCACATCCTTATGCGCGAGCTTCAGCGCAAAGGCCGGCGGATCATATTTATCCACCAGGAATTGATCCGTGATGCGATCAAATGTGCGCTTGCGTCCAAGCGCGCCCTGGCGCACGGCTTTCCAGAGATCCAGCGGGTCCATCCCCGCCTTCACGCCCATGGAAAACACCTCCGCCATCGCGGTTTGGATCGCATAGCCCGCCATATTATGCACAAGCTTCGCAACAGTCGCGGTACCAATCGGGCCGATATAGGCGGCCTGATCACCAAACGCGTCCAGCACCTTTTTGTATTTGTCGAAAACGTCCTTGTCTCCGCCTACCCAAATCGCCAGCTTGCCGGTCTCAGCACCCTTTGGCCCGCCGCTGACGGGCGCATCAAAACCATAAGCGCCTTTGGTCGCGAGTGCTTCGGCCATACGCTTCATCAGCGCCTGGGAATTGGTGGAAAGGTCGAAATACGCGGCACCTTTCTGCACGCCGGCCAGGATGCCATCGGCGCCGAAAATCACCGGCGCCACTTCCTTGGGGCCAGGCAGGGAGGTGAAAATCACCTCGCATTGCTCAGCCACGGCCTTGGGCGTTTCCGCCCAGGTGGCGCCGGCAGCGAGCCGATTGGCGCCGGCTTCGCGGCGGATGTCGTGCACCACCAGCTGGTAGCCGGCCTTTTGCAGATTGGCGGCCATGAAGGCACCCATGGTGCCAAGGCCGATGAAACCTACCTTCATCGCTTCAGCCCTTCTTCGCCTGATCCTGCGCTTCGAACACATCAACCGCGACATGCGCCGCCGTCATCGCAGATGGCCAGCCGGAATACATGGAAAGATGCGTGATGATTTCGGAAATTTCCTCACGCGAAAGCCCATTGGTCAGGCCACGGCCGATATGGCTGTTCAATTGATCCTGCCAACCCAGTGCGACCAAGGCTGCAATCGTCACCATCGAACGGTCGCGCTTATTCAGCTGCGGGCGTTCCCAGACATCGCCATAGACATATTGGTGGGTCATTTCGACCAGCTTCGGGAAATCCGGGTTGATCCGGTCGCGGCGCGCGGAAGGCGGGGCTGCCATGGGAAGTCTCCTCATTCGATGTCGCACAGCACCAGAAGGGGAGCACGCGTCAGCACCGAACGCTTAACGCGCCCAAGGCTGGACCTTCCCCCACTTCTTCTGTGTTGCGCCCATCCTGCGACCAGTAAGGCCGCGCCGCAAGCCACTGGTCAGGTGTCGGCCAAGCTGCGTTCGGCAAGGTCAAAAGCTGCCGCCACGGTCGCCGCGCGCACCGCCGCGCGGTCGCCTGGGAAGACATGGCGTTCCACCAGGGTTGCCCCGCCTTCCCGCGCACAGGCAATGAAAACCAGCCCCACCGGCTTGCCCGGCGTGGCGCCGCCTGGCCCCGCAATGCCGGTGCAGGAAAGGGCCAAGGAAACACCAGCACGCGCACGCGCCCCTTCCGCCATTTCGCGTGCCACTTCTGCGCTGACCGCACCGTGTTCAGCCAGACTTTCCTGCCGCACGCCAACCATCTTGTGCTTGGCGTCATTCGCGTAGGTGACGAAGCCCGCCATCACGACGGAAGATGATCCTGCAATCGCGGTCAGCGCCGCCGCAATCAAGCCGCCGGTGCAGGATTCCGCCGTCGCCAAGGTCAGGCCCCCGCCTTCCATCAGCGCCAGCAAGCCGCGCGCCTGATCAAGTGTGGCATCTGGCAGCATGCGTCAGATCACCCCCGGCAAAATGGGTCGCGCCAGCATCAGCGCCGCCGCCACCAAGGCGCCCGCGACGACATCGTCCAGCATGACGCCGAAGGCACCCTTTTGCTGATCCGCCCAGGAAATCGGCCAGGGCTTGAAGATATCGAAAACCCGAAACAGGCCGAAGGCTATCAGCACACCCCAAATACTGGCATCCGCGCTCAAGCCCGCTAGCGCCAGCAACATTCCCGCTGCTTCATCCACCACAATCCAGCCGGGGTCTTTATTGGGCGTATCGCGCAGCACGGCGCGCGTGGCGAAAAAGCCAATCAGCGTGACCAGAAGCCCAAGCAGCAAGGCCGTTTCAGGCCCCAGCAAAGCCAGCGGCAAAACCACCAAGGAACCCCAAGTGCCCGGCGCCGGCTTCAGCCGGCCAATGCCGCCCAAGCTTGCCAGTGAAAGAGCAATCTTCATGCCCTCATTTTGCATTGGCAAGCCAGCTTGCCATGGGGTGCGCCGCATTGGCGGGCGGTGTCAGCCGGGCACGATAAACCACCGCCCCTTCCACCACGCGCTGCACATAATTGCGCGTTTCGGCGAAGGGGATCATTTCAATCCAATCCAAAAGATCACGCTCCCCACGCCTGGGATCACCGTAGGTTTGCAGCCATTCGTCCACGCGCCGCGGCCCAGCATTGTAAGCTGCCGCCGCCAGCACCAGGGAACCATCATAGCGCTTCAGCAATTCATCCAGATACGCAGCCCCCAGGCGGAGATTGGTTTGCGGTTCGCTGGTCAGCGCTTCCAGCCGATGATTGATGCCAAGCCGGCGCGCGACCGTTTGCGCGGTGGAAGGCAGTAACTGCATCAGCCCGCGCGCATTGGCGCTGCTGATCGCTTCCGTATCGAAATTGCTTTCCTGGCGCGCCACTGACAGGATAAAGGCAGGTTCCGGGCTGGTCACGGGCGACCGGAACGGCATGGGCCAGCCTTCCGGCAACAGCATATCGCCTTCAATCGCCGAACGCCGGGCCACCCAAACCGCATGATCGGGCCGACCAATTTGATTGGCCATTCGCACCGTCAGCAGCCTATCCTGCCAATCAGAAGAAAGCGCCTGCAAGCGCATCAGAAACACGCGTGTGCGGCGCGTATCGCCAAGCTCCGCCAGCAGCGTCACAACCCGTGCCAATTCCCGATCGGAAAACTGGCGCGACCGCCTTTGGTCAATGGCCGGGGTTTGAATGGCGCGCAGCCGGGCATCCAGCGCTTCCTGCTTCTCACCCATCGTCAGGGCAGCAAGCTGGCCGTAGAAGGCCGTGGGTAATTGTGCCGCCGCCGCGTAGCGTTCCTTTGCTGCGACATGCGCACCGCGCGCGGTAAGCGCCCTTCCTTCCCAATAAAAGGCCCGCGCCCGGGTAATGACGGAACGGCTTCCCAGGGCGACTGCCATGAAGTGGCGCTGCGCCAAGGTCGGGTCGTTCAGGAGACGGAGTGCGATGAAGCCAGCCAGGAATTCCGCTTCTTGCCAGCCTTCGCTGCTGAGCGGCTGGCCGTGAAAGGCCGCCACGCGATACGCATCCTGGGGGTTATTCAGCCGCATCAGCTTGCGGGCCAGAATTTGCCGTTCAGTCCATACCGCACGCGCGATTTCAGGGCTCAGATTGGCCTGAAAACGTTCCGCAACGATCCAGCTTGCCACTGCATCGGAATCCAGATCCCGGCGGCGCATTAGCCGTGCCCTTTCGGCCGCCCAGCCAAGATCAAGCGGGCGCAGCATAACGCGCCGATCATCTGGCTCGCCGTTCAGTTCCATACGTATCCGTGCCGTGCCGCGTGGCACACCGCGCAATCTGGCAAAGGCACGTTGCGCGCCTTCCATATCCCGCGCGAAGAATAGCCGATCAAAGCGTTCCCAATGATCATCCTCGGTCAGCAGGCGGCCAAATTGCGCCAGGATGCGTTCTTCCACCGCGGCATCACCTGGCGCTTCCAACCAAGCGCGACGCAGCGTGCGTTGCGCATTGGCGTCATTCTCGCTTTCCTCACGCACCTCAGTATTTGATTGAGCTTGGCGACTTGCGTCACCACGCGCATTGGCTTGTTCGGCATTGCGACGATCCGGCAGATCAGGCCGATCAGGCCCGCGCTGCATCATATCTGGCGGTAATGCAGGCTGCGCCTGGACACGTGCAAGACGCGTCAGCGCTTCCGCATGGCGCAAGGCGCCGGCCAGTGTGCGCGGCGGATGAACCGAGAAATGGTCAATCACCAGCGGGTCATCCGCCGGGCCGCCAAAAGCCACCTCCGCCCGGCGCGCAATGGTATCAGCCAGGGGCCAGTCTGGATTGTCGCGCAAAAACCCGACCAGCTCAGCAGGGGTGGCTGGCGCCGTGCGGTGGGTCAACCGCATCCACAAGATAATCTTGGCCACCAAGGGGTCGGCAGACGCGGCATAGGTTTGCGCTTCAGCCCAGCGCGAACCATTCGCCGCCGTCAGCGCTGCCTTGCCGGCGGTCAGCCGTGCGGGGGGGGTCAGCGCATTCTGGGCAAAGGCCGCACAAGGCAGCAACAGCAAGGCAAGGATCAACAGGCGACGCATAAGGGAATGATAAATCGCCAAAGACGCAAAATCCACCATGCTGGCGCGCCGCATTATGGCTGGTGCTGGCGTCTTGATCAGGGCTTCACCTTTATGACGATGCGCGCGCCATGGCGCGTCTCACTGGGCAGGCAAAGCGCCGCGATGCCGGGCGCGACATCGGCGGGTTGCGCGATACTGTCAGGGTCCTCACCCGGGTAAGCCGCGGCGCGCAGCTTTGTCGCTGTCCGGCCAGGGTCCACCAGATTGACGCGCACGGGGGTGGCCTCCACCTCGGCTGCCCATGTCATCACCAGATTTTCCATGCCTGCCTTGCTGGCACCATACATGCCCCAATAGGCGCGGGGATTCTGGGCAACGCCAGTCGTCAAAAACACTGCCCGCCCTGAATCGGAAGCACGCAAAGGCGGATCGCAGCTGCGGATCAGGCGCCAGCTTGCGGTCAGATTCACCGCCATCACCTCTGCCCAATCGCGCGGTTCAATATGCGCAACCGGTGTCAGCTTGTTCAAAGCACCCGCATTATGCACCAGAATATCCAGCCGACCGAAGCGTTCCACAATGGAAGGCCCGATCATATCAATATCCTTCTCGGCCTTTTGCAGATCAAAGGGCAGCAGCGTCGCGGGCTTGCCGCCGGCAGCGCGGATCGCGTCGTCCACTTCCTCAAGCCCGCCCTGGGTGCGCGCCACCAGCACGCATTGCGCGCCAAGCTTGGCCAATTCCAGCGCCAGTGCCGCGCCAATACCACGTGAGGCACCGGTGATCAGCGCGACCCGGCCTTCCAATGGGGCCATGGTCACTGCCCCGCAGGCTGCAGCAGCGAAAGCTGCCGGTCCGCATTATTCGTCCAATCCGTGAGCGGAATGGCATATTCCCCGGTAAAACAGGCATCGCAGAATTGCGGCTTGGCGGCATCGCGCCCGGGCTTGCCCAATGCACGATAAAGCCCATCAAGCGAAATGAAGGCCAAGCTATCCACGCCAATAATGCGCGCCATTTCCGCCAGATCATGCTTGGCCGCCATCAGATCCGCGCGTTCAGGGGTATCAATGCCGTAATAACAGGAATGCGTGGTGGGCGGCGATGAAACCCGCATATGCACTTCCGTCGCCCCCGCCTGGCGCACCATTTCAACAATCTTGCGGCTGGTGGTGCCGCGCACGATGGAATCATCCACCAGCACCACGCGCTTGCCCTGCAACATGGCGCGGTTGGCGCTGTGCTTCAGCTTCACACCCAAATGGCGGATCTGATCCGTGGGTTCGATGAAGGTGCGCCCGACATAATGATTGCGGATGATACCAAGTTCAAACGGGATGCCTGCTTCCACCGCATAGCCCATGGCCGCCGGCACGCCGGAATCCGGCACGGGCACAATCAAATCCGCCGCAACGCCGCTTTCGCGCGCCAATTCGGCGCCGATGCGCTTGCGCGTTTCATAAACCGGGGTGCCTTCCATGACGCTGTCTGGGCGAGCGAAATAGATATACTCAAAAATGCAGAAGCGGCTTTCGGTGCGGCTGAAGGGCTTGATGCTGCGCAGGCCGTTATCGTCAATCACCACCAATTCGCCCGCTTCGATATCGCGCACAAACTCCGCGCCCACGATATCCAAAGCGCAGGTTTCTGATGCCAGCACCAGCCCGCCATTGGCCAAGCGCCCCAATACCAGCGGGCGCACACCCAAGGGATCGCGTGCGCCAATCAACGCGCCATTATGCAAGGCAACCAGCGAATAGGCGCCCTGTACCTGCTTCAGCGCATCAATCAGCCGGTCAATCACGGTGGAATAAAGGCTGATCGCAATCAGATGAATGAAAACTTCCGAATCCGTGGTACTTTGGAACAGGCAACCGCGCCGCACCAAGGCGCGCTTCAGCGCATAAGCATTGGTCAAATTGCCATTATGCGCGACCGCAAAGCCGCCAAATTCGAAATCAGCGTAAAGCGGCTGCACATTCCTGAGCGCCGTTTCACCAGTGGTGGCATAACGGTTATGCCCCACCGCATGCGGCCCGCGCAGCGATGCAATAACCTTGGCTTCCCCGAAATTGTCACCCACCAGGCCAAGCCCCTTATGGGCGTGGAACAGCCCGGCCTCATCCAAGGTCACGATGCCAGCGGCTTCCTGGCCGCGATGCTGCAACGCATGCAGCCCAAGCGCGGTCAGCGCCGCAGCATCACCGCCATTCCACACGCCAAACACGCCACATTCCTCATGCGGCTTGTCATCCTCGTATTGCGCGGCAAGCGGCATTGGTAACCTCAATTCCGGCTGCGCGCGGGTGGGCGCAGCAATTCTTCAACAGTGGGGGAGCGCGGCAAAGGCGGTTCATTCAGGCGCGGGCGATATTCCGCCGGCATGGCTTCCACCAGCATATGGGCACCCTGCGACAGAAGCGGAAGGGACCGCGCTTCAAGCACCGGTTCCGGCCAACGATCCCCCGGCAGCAAAAGCCCCGTGACGATATAGGCCACCACCAGCAGAAAGGCGCCACGCGCCGCGCCGAATACCAGCCCCAATACGCGATCAATCCCGCCAAGCGCGGAATCCTGCACGCGATCCGCCACCGCATTGATCATCAGCTTGAAGACCACCAGCGCGACCAGAAATACCGCTCCGGCGCCAACGGCTTCCGCCAGCCAAGGCGGCGTAAAATAGGGGTCGAGAAAGGGCTGAACCTCCCTCCGCGCCAGCAGGGCCACCACCGCCGCACCAACCCAGCCCGCCACGCCCAGCGCTTCGCGCACCAGACCATGGAAAAAGGCGAGAATGGCCGACAGGGCAATCACCCCCAGCAGAATGATATCAACCCAGTTCATCGCGGGACCCTATAGCCTTGGCAGGCGGGCGCGTCACGCCTTGGCCTTTGGCGGCAGAGTCTTTTCCGCGAACCGCGCCACCAGATCGGCCAAATGACCGATTTCCGATAGCCCAAGCCCCTCTGGCGCCGCTGCCGCGCGCCCGCCGCGTGCAATCCGCCGGGGCAGGGTGGCAGCGGTAAAGCCAAGCTTCGCCGCTTCCCTAAGGCGCGATTCAGCCTGGGAGACCTGGCGCACCTCACCCGAAAGCCCGACCTCACCGAAATAAACCGCGCCTGAATCCGTGGGCCGATCCGTCGCGGCGGAGACCAGCGCCGCCGCCACGGCCAAATCCGCAGCCGGTTCGCTGATGCGCAAGCCGCCAGCGATATTCAGATAAACATCATTCTGGCCAAGGCTCATCCCGCAACGCGCTTCCAAAACCGCCAGCAGCATGGATAGCCGCCCGGAATCCCAGCCCACCACCTGCCTTCGTGGCGACCCGCCCGAAGATGGCGACAGCAGCGCCTGGATTTCCACGAGCACGGGCCGCGTGCCCTCAATCCCCGCAAAGACCGCCGAGCCCGATACATTGCCGCGCCTCTCGGCCAGAAACAGTGCCGAAGGATTGGCCACTTCCACCAGGCCGCGATCCGTCATTTCGAAAACGCCGATTTCATCGGTGGCACCAAAGCGGTTCTTCACCGCGCGCAGGATGCGGAACTGATGCCCGCGATCACCTTCGAAATAGAGCGTCGCATCCACCATCTGTTCCAGCACACGCGGCCCGGCGAGCGTGCCTTCCTTGGTCACATGCCCGACCAGCACCAGCGCAAAGCCGCGCGATTTCGCCAGCCGGATCAATTCCGCCGCGCAAGCGCGCACCTGCGCCACCGTGCCGGGTGCGGAATCCAGCGCATCCAGCCAAACGGTCTGGATGGAATCCATCACCACCAGCGCGGCGTCGGTTTCTTGTTCCAAACTCGCGCCGATATCGCGCAAGGCCGAAGCGGCGGCCAATTCCATCGGGCTATCGGAAAGCCCAAGGCGCGCGGCGCGGAGCCTGACCTGCTCCACCGCTTCTTCGCCCGAGATATAAAGTACCCGCCGCCCGCCAGAGGCCAAGCGCGCCGCCGCTTGCAGCAAAATGGTGGATTTGCCGATGCCGGGGTCCCCGCCGACTAGCACGGCGGAAGCGGGCACAAAGCCACCGCCAAGCACGCGATCCAACTCCGCAATGCCGGTGACGATGCGCGGCGGGGGCGCGCTTTCCCCCTTCAGGCCAACAAATTCAACGCGGCGCCCGCCAGCGGTCTTGGCGGCCGGGCCGGGGCCGCGCGGGGCGGTGGTTTCCTCGATCAGCGTATTCCAGTCGCCACAGGCATCGCAGCGCCCCTGCCATTTGGGGCTAACCGCCCCGCAGGCTTGGCAAACAAAGCGGCTACGATCCTTGGCCATTCAGGCGCGCACGCGGATCAGATGATCTTGGTGCGGATATCGCCCACACCTTCAACAAAACCTTCCAGCATATCGCCGCGCACCACGGCGGCGACCCCTTCGGGCGTGCCGGTCATGATCAGGTCTCCGGGGGCCAATTCCACCAGTTCCGACAGATTGGCGATGACTTCCGGGACAGACCAGATCAGCTTGGAAAGGTCAGAGGTCTGCGTGACCTTGCCATTCACCTTGAGTTCGATCTTGCCCTTGGACGGGTCAATCCCAGCGGCGGGCACCAGCAGGCCCATGGGGGCAGATTTGTCGAAGCCCTTGCCCATATCCCAGGGGCGACCGGTCTTTTTCGCCTCATTCTGGATGTCGCGGCGGGTCATATCCAGGCCAGCGCAATAGCCCCAGACATAGGAAAGCGCGTCAGCCACCGAGATATTGCGCCCGCCGCGCCCGATGGCGACCACCAATTCCATTTCATGATGCAGTGATTTGGTGACGGACGGATAAGGCATATCCGCGCCATTGATCACCACGGAATCCGCGGGCTTGGCGAAGTAGAAGGGCGGTTCGCGGGTTGGGTCGCTGCCCATTTCAATCGCGTGTTCGGCGTAATTGCGGCCTACACAAAAAATCCGCCGTACCGGGAAAAGCGCATCACTGCCCTTAATCGGCAACGCGGCGACGGGTGGCGGGGGAAAGACATAGGACACCATCTGGGCGACTCCTTCGGCTACTCCATGCCGCTATACCCCTAGCCGGCGAATGCCGGAAGGCGGGGCGGGTGCTTTGAGTGTCATCTGAGGGTGACGGCGCATCTGTCTGAGGTGGAATGATTTCGCCCAAACAAAAACGCCCGGTCAGGGGGGTGACCGGGCGCTACTTTGTATTTTCCGATCGGAAAGGTCGGGCGAGCCGGCAGGGGAAGCCGGATCGCGACCGCCGGCAAAGCTATGGCCGACAGGTAAGTATCTAGAACAATTGGGGGAAAAAGCAAAGCCCAAAAGCGGACAAGCCTGTGTGAAGATCCTGCGTCACTCTGCCGCTGCGGCCAATTTCGCCCCGGCATGGGTGGCGGCGGCGCGGCCAAAGGCTTCGAAAAT
>CAMCZJ010000055.1 GCA_945886995.1 Asaia bogorensis | reverse complement strand
AAACCCAAAAACGTGAAGGTGATACCGGGCTTGAGCGGGTGGCAGTAATAGGGCGGCGTATCAATCAACCGCGCCCAATGGCTTTTGGGCGGCGTCAGTCCTTCGGTGCGGCAATCATCGGGCTTCATGGGTTGGAAAGTACCGGGGCGCACCGCGGCGTTGTAATCCGCGATCACCTTTTCCAACTTGCCGGCATCAATGCCCGCCATACCCGCAAGTTCCGCGATGCTATTGGCCTTATAGGGCGGGAAGACGCTCGGCAGGTAATTATGCAACGCCTTGCTATCCGTCACCGCAAAGGCAACCTGACCTGGCTGCTGCGCGATCAGCCGGCCCCAAATGGCGTAGCGCTTGGGCCAGACATCCTCGCCTTCATCATAAAACCGCTCGACATCGCGGTTCACCACCACGGCAAAGGGCACGCAATCCAAGCGCATGGCAAGCCCGCCATCTTCCATCGGTGCGCGCGCATCATTGGCGACGGCGTGGAATTGCGTGGGGTCGCCCACTTCATGCACACCTTGATCGAGCAGATCGCGCAAAACGCGCCCCTGAGCATAAGGCGTGCCGCGAATCTGGAAGTTATCCGCCGCATCGCCCCAATATTTGCGCAGCCAATCACGATTGGCCTGAAACCCACCGGATGAGGCAATCAGCGCCTTGAAGCGCACGCGTTCGGGAAAGCCATGATGGGAAATGATCGCTTCCGTCGCGAAGCCATCCTGCACCTGGATATGCTGCACTTCGGTATCATACAGAATGCCAATGCCAAGCTGTTCCGCCGTGCGATACAGCGCATTGACCAGCGCCTTGCCGCCACCCAGGAAGAAGGCATTGGTGCGCGAAAGCGAAAGCGTCCCTGACAGGGATGGCTGAAACACCACACCGCAGGATTTCAGGAAATCCGGCGCGTGTTGCGATGCGCGAATGCACATGCGCGCCAGATGCTCATCTGTCTTGCCGCCGGTCACGCGCAGCAGATCGTCCCAATATTCATCTTCCAGATAGGTTTCGGTCAGCACATCGGTCGGCGCCGGATGCAGCGCGCGCAGGTTGCGCGTATGCCGGCTATTGCCGCCCCGCATGCTGCGCGGCGCGTGTTCCACCAGCAGCACGCTGGCCCCGGCCTGGCGCGCGGTAATGGCGGCGCAAAGCGCGGCATTGCCACCGCCCGCGACCATCACATCCCAGACCCGTGTCAGGTCCACCATAACGCTTCTTATCCTCAACCATCTTCAGGGCCATGTGTATAAGGGAAATGCTGCTTGTCCAGATGGCGCGCTATGCTGGCCCCTGATCCAACCCCGCGCGCAAGGAACCATCAGGATCGGCCAGCAGCCCTTCGCGCAGGAAAAGGTCAATCAAGGTCAGGTTAACGTTGAATTTGATGTCATCCGAATCGGCCACGGCTTCCAGTAGGCGCTTGGCTGGCCAAAGCTCAAACCGCTCCACCTCATCATCATTGGGCTTCGGCGTTACATCCTCCGGCAATTCCAGGTCATAGCAATGCAGCACATCGCGCCTGAGCCCCTCATTATTCAGCAGGATATAGGAAACCCGCCCCACCAGCCGTGCCTGTGCCGCCAATTCAGGGGGTAGGGAGGCTTCTTCGCCCGCCTCCTTCACCAGGGTCTCATCCGGGGTCAGCCCCGCCGTAATGCCGCCCGCGACCAGATTATCAATCTGCCCCGGCGCCACCGCCTTGTCCCGCGCGCGGATACCAATCCAGACATGCAGCCCATCCGCGCGGCGCACCAGGCCATTCATATGCACGCCCTGGGACATGACACCAAAGGCAGGAAGCGCCCCGCGATCCAGCTTCGCCAGCACCGGCCCATCGCTGGTTTGGCGCACATCAAAGGCTTCGCGCCGGATACGCAGAAACCCACCCTCAGCCAGGCTGGGCAGGGCGGCGGCGAGCGCATCGCTCCGCGCCCCGTTTGTCTTCAGCCGGCTGGCCATGGCGACACCATGTTGGTCGAAGTGGAAATCGCGCGGGCGGAAGGTCAGCGCGCGGGCCAATTCCGAGGTTACGAAACCAACCTGCACGCCGCCCATGTGAAAGGCGACGAAGCCGGCGGGGGAGGGGATGTTGTTGCAGGCGGCGATATGCCGGGCGAAGCGGTCCATGAAGCCGATCTAACACCGGGCGCCACGGTAAGGCGAGGCGGGCTATGGGGCTTGCCCGGAAGGGCTACCCTGGCCCATGACAGTGCTGACCATGACCCCGCCCACCCCCAGCCGGCCAAGTGCCGGCCTGCCCTTCCCGGCGCTTCGCCGCATCGCGCCGCATCTTTGGCCGGTGGGGGAGCCCATGCTGCGGCTGCGCGTGGTGGGCGCGCTGCTGCTGCTGGCCGCGGCCAAGGCCGCGAATGTGCTGGTGCCCATCGCCTATGCGCGCGCCGTGGATGCGCTGGCGCCGCAATCGGGCGCTGGCGCAGTGGTTGCAGTGCCGATTGCGCTGCTGGTCGGCTATGGCTTGCTCCGCGTGATGTCCTCGGCGCTTGGGGAATTGCGCAATGCCGTTTTTTCCAAGGTGCAGGCGCGCGCCGGGCGCCGCGTGGCCTTGGACGTGTTTCGCCATTTGCACGCGCTTTCCATGCGCTTTCACATGGACCGCGCGACAGGCGGGCTTTCGCGCGTGATTGAACGGGGCGTGCGCGGCATCGCCACCTCGCTCAATTTCCTGCTGTTCAACATCATTCCGACCATTGTCGAAATTCTATTCGTCTCGGTCATTCTTTGGTGGATGTTCGCGGCTTCCTTTGCGTTGACCATGCTTGGCACCATCATCGCCTATGTTGCCTTCACGCTGATTTTTACCAATTGGCGGCTGCGCTTTCGCCGCCAGATGAACCAGACGGATGAGGAAGCGAATACCAAGGCCGTAGATAGCCTGCTGAACTACGAAACCGTCAAGTATTTCGGCAATGAAGCGCATGAATCGCGGCGCTATGATGAAAGCATGACGCGCTACGAAAGCGCTTATGTCAAAAGCGAAACCACGCTCAATATGCTGAATGCCGGCCAGGCCACCATCATGGCGGTCGGGCTCACCATCACCATGCTGCTGGCGGGCCGCGGCATTGCCGATGGCAGCATGAGCATCGGCGATCTGGTCATGGTGAATACCTATCTGATCCAGCTTTATCAGCCCCTGAACATCCTTGGCTTCGCCTATCGCGAAATCAAGCAGGGGCTCACGGATATGGAGCAGATGTTCGCGCTACTGGATGTGCCCGCCGAAGTGCGCGATGCACCGGATGCCGTGCCACTCGCGCTGGGTGCTGGTGAAATCCGCTTTGAGGATGTGCGCTTTGGCTATCGGCCGAATCGTGAGATTCTGAAGGGCGTTTCCTTCACCGTGCCGCCCGGGCGGATGCTCGCCATTGTCGGGCCAACGGGGGCGGGGAAGTCCACCATCTCTCGTTTGCTGTTTCGCTTTTATGATGTGACGGGTGGGCGCGTTTTGGTGGATGGGCAGGACGTGCGCGGCATCACGCAGCAAAGCCTGCGGGCTGCCATTGGCGTGGTGCCGCAGGATACTGTGCTGTTCAACGACACCATTCGCTACAACATCGCCTATGGCAGGCCAGGGGCGAGTGATGCGGAAATCGAAAACGCGGCCAGGCTTGCGCAGGTGCATGATTTCGTCATGCGCTTGCCCGATGGTTATGCGACGCGGGTGGGTGAACGCGGCCTCAAGCTTTCGGGTGGTGAAAAGCAGCGGGTCGCGATTGCGCGCACCATTCTGAAGGACCCCCGCCTGCTGATATTGGATGAGGCGACCAGCGCGCTCGACACCCGGACCGAACAGGATATCCAAGCGGCTTTGCGGGACGTGGCGCGCAACCGCACCACACTGGTGATCGCCCATCGGCTTTCCACAGTGGTGGAAGCAGATGAGATCATTGTGCTGCAAGAAGGTGCCATTGCCGAACGCGGCACCCATGGCGCGCTGATCGCCGCCGGCGGGCTTTATGCCGATATGTGGCGCCGCCAATCGGAAGCCATGGCCGCTGCCGAGGCTGCCGCCCGCGCCCAGGCAGCGGCGGATTTGGAAATGCCCCGGCAGCGCCCCAATGCGGCCCCCCCTTCCCCTGGCCCCTGAGCCTCCCTATTTGCCGGTTACATTCAGGAGTTACCCATGCAGATGGACCCGGAAGGCATCGCGCCCGAGGATTTGAGCCATGCCGGTTCGGTCGTGGACAAGGCGATCGAATATATGATGGAACAGCAAATCCAGCCGATTTCCATCGCATCCGCCCTGTTGGGCGGGGCGCTTGGGGTGCTGACCCGGACTTTGGATGACCGCGCCGTGGCGGGCGTACTGCGCCAGGCCTTGGCCTCGGTCGAAAGCGGTGAATTTCGCGTGGCCCCCGCGCCTGAGGCTTGACTAGCCCCTAGCTTCCCGTCAAAAGCCCCTCTTCGAGTTGAACCCGCGCGCAGGCCCCGCTTGCGCGGCTTTATATTTGGATTTCCGCTATGTCTCGCCGCTGCATCATTACTGGCAAGGGTGTTCTGACGGGTAACAATGTCAGCCACGCCAATAACAAGACCCGCCGTCGCTTCCTGCCCAATCTGCAGGAAAGCTCCTTCTGGTCGGAAATCCTGGCCGCGCCGATTAAGCTGCGCCTTTCCACCAATGGCATTCGTACGGTGGAACATAATGGCGGGCTCGATTCCTTCCTGCTCGGCACGCCCGACCGTAAGCTGACGGTGGACGCCATTGTGCTGAAGCGCCGCCTGGAACGCGCCCAGGCCGCCAAGGCCGCCTAAGGCCGAGCCTTGGCGAGCCGTTTTAACCCGCGGGGGGTAGCTTCCGCGGGTTTTGTTTTATGGCCTGCTGCCCCGCTGCCGCTCAATCTCGCGCCAGCGGGCCACATTGCGGTTATGCGCTTCCAGGGTTTCCGCGAAGGCATGCCCGCCCGACCCATCCGCCACAAAATACAGAAAATTGCTGGTCGCGGGCCGTGTGGCGGCGCGGAGCGAATCGCGCCCCGGATTCGCAATCGGCCCCGGCGGCAGGCCGCGATTGCGATAGGTATTGAAGGGGCTGTCGCGGTCCAGATCGGCCCGCGTAATGGGGCGTTCCAGCGCTGCCCCGCCCAAGGCCGCATAAACCACGGTCGGGTCTGATTGCAGCGGCATATTGCGCCTGAGGCGATTGATGAAGACGGAAGCGACCAAAGCGCGTTCCTCGGCCTTGCTGGTTTCGCGTTCAATGATGGAAGCCAGGATCAGCGCTTCCCGCGCGCTGCGCAGCGGCAGATCGGGTGCGCGGTCCCGCCAGGCTTCTGCCAGCGCCGTATTCATCGCGGCTTGCGCCCGCCTGATCAGCGCAGCACGGCTATCGCCCCATTCAAAGGCATAGGTTTCGGGCAGGATGCTGCCCTCAGCGATTGGCTCTGCCTCCCCCATTAGCCCTTCGGTCTTATCCAGCAGCGCCTGGATTTGCAGCGCGGAAAAGCCTTCTGGAATGGTCACACGGCGCTGGATGGGCTTTGCCTCACGCAGGATTTCCAGCACCTGCTTGAGCGATACGCCGGCGGGAAAGGCGAATTCCGCCGCGCGCAAAGGGCCGGCACCTTTCGTGATCTGGCTCGCAATCAGGAAGTGCCGCGCGTCGGCAATGATGCCCGCTTCCTTGAGCGCGCCTGCAATCGCCTCAGTCCCGCCGCGCGGAATGACCAAGGCGCGCTCTGCGGCCAGCGGGCCGGGCGCTTCGTAAAGCTCGCGCGCCCATTTGGCCGCCGCGCCAAGCCCGATCAGTACGGCCAGAATAAGGCTGAGCAGGATAAGCGCCGCCCGCCCGCGGCGTTTGCGCGGTGCGGGCTTCGTTTCACTCATCTGTGATTAGGGCGCACCACGGAAGATGATGCTGGCATTCGTGCCGCCAAAGCCAAAGGAATTGGACAGCGCGATATCAATCTTACGCGGCTGGGGTTCCTTCGCCACGCGATCAATCGCGCTCTCCCGCGATGGCTTTTCCAGATTGAGCGTGGCGGGGGCTACTTGGTCGCGTATGGCGAGGATAGAGAAAATCCCCTCCACCGCGCCGGCTGCGCCCAGCAAATGCCCGACAGCGGATTTAGTCGAAGACATGGCAAGCCCGCGCGCAGAATCGCCCCAAAGGCGCTCAACGGCTTCCAATTCCAGATCATCGCCGAGCGGCGTTGAAGTGCCATGCGCATTCACATACTGGATCTGCTCCGGCGTAATGCCAGCGCTGGCAAGGGCAGCCTTCATGGCACGGAAGGCGCCATCATGGCCCTCGGCCGGGGCGGTGATATGATAGGCATCGCCGCTCATGCCATAGCCGATCACTTCGCCGTAAATCTTCGCACCGCGCGCCTTGGCGTGGTCCAATTCTTCCAGCACCACAACGCCGGCACCTTCGCCCATGACAAAGCCATCACGCGCTTCATCCCAGGGGCGGGAAGCAGCGGTTGGATTGTCATTGAAGCTGGTGGAAAGGGCGCGCGCCGCGCAGAAGCCGGCCATGCCGATTTCACCGACGGCGGCTTCGGCGCCACCGGCCACCATCACATCCGCATCGCCAAGGGCAATCAGGCGTGCAGCATCGCCAAGCGCATGTACGCCAGTGGCGCAGGCGGTCACCACGGAATGGTTCGGGCCCTTGAAGCCATAGCGGATGGAAACCTGGCCGGATGCCAGATTGATCAGCGCCGATGGAATGAAGAACGGCGAAATCCGCTTGATCTTGCCTTGCAGGATCAGGGACGCAGCTTCGTGGATTGTCTCAAGCCCGCCAATACCGGACCCGATCATCACGCCGGTGCGGCAGCGTTGATCTTCATCCTGCGGCACCCAGCCGGAATCTGTCACCGCCTCATCCGCCGCGACCATCGCGAACTGGATGAAGCGATCCATCTTTTTCTGATCCTTGACCGGGATCCATTCATTGATGTCGAGCCCGCCATCCGCCTTCTGGCCCGCGGGGATTTCACCCGCGATCCGTGCAGTCAGGTTAGACGCATCAAAGGATTGAATGGCAGCGATGCCGGAATGGCCGGCCAGCATGCGCTTCCACACATGCTCAACGCCGACACCCAGCGGGCAGGCAATACCCATGCCCGTCACGACAACGCGACGAGGCGCAAAACCCTTTTGGAACACGCGCGTTTCCCCGTTGGATCAGCGAAGGGGCGCTCAGGCGCCCTTGTGCTTTTCGATGTACTCGATCGCGTCCTTCACGGTCGTGATCTTCTCGGCAGCGTCATCTGGGATTTCCACGCCGAAGGCTTCTTCGAACGCCATCACCAGTTCAACCGTGTCAAGGCTATCCGCGCCCAGGTCATCAATGAAGGATGCCTCGGTAGTCACCTTCGCTTCTTCGACGCCAAGGTGTTCGACCACGATCTTCTTGACCTTCTCGGCGGTATCGCTCATCGCGTAACTCTCCATTTGGCGGGGCTTGGCCCGCGCTCCCCAAAACAATGCGGCTGGCTGCCCGATGGCCTGGGACTCGCGCCCCATCCCGCCCGGCGGCGTCGCCTTAACATGGCTGTAAGACGGGGCCTAGGCGGGATGGGGCAGTTTGGTCAAGTTTCCGGCAATAAAGCGCGCCCCGCCCTTAGCTCGCCGCGTAAAGATACATCGGCAGCGGCTGGGTCTCATCGGTCACCGAGGTCACGCCCGGCACGCCCTCTGCCAGGACCCGAAGGCCGCGCTTAATCGCCTCTGACCGCGAAAAGCCATGGAAGGTCACCGCGCCATCCTTCACATCCACCATGATGTAGTAGGTATCGGCCCAGGGTTCCTTGCGCATGGCGGCCAGCACGGCAGCGCGGATACGCTCATCCGGGATGCCTTCGGATTTTTCGGGCGGTAGCAGTAAGGCGCGCAGCAGATCGGCCCGGCTGATAATGCCGCGCAACCGGCCTTCATGCACCACAAGCACCCGACGAATGCCCTGCTTTTCCATGATTTGCGCGACATGGGCGGCGGTGACATCCGGTTCCACGGTGACCAGTTTTTCCGTCATGATATCGCGCGCCTTGGCACCATGGGTTCGGGCGTAATGTTCCGCCCCGCGCGCGGGGTCGCTGAATAAGCCGCTGAACCAGGAAGCGGGCTTATCTTCCTCCCCCGCCAGGCGGCGGATCAAATCCGCTTCCGTTACCATGCCAAGCAAGGCGCCATCAGCGCCAATTACCGGCACGGCGGAAATGCCGCGTTCAGCCAATAGCCGCGCCATGGCAACCACAGGGGTTTCTGGCGGCACGGTGATGACATCGGTAGTCATGAGATCACGGGCATGGAGCATGGACATTGGGCCTATCCCTCCGGTTTATGGGGGAAAGCTAGGCGAAATTGCGCGCGCGCTTCTTGACGCAGGTCAAGCAGCTTTTGTGGCTCGCAACCCTGGGGTGAATATGCAAGCCTCAGGGCCATGAAGGCAGCAGTATTATTTTGCACCTTGATGCTGGGGGGGTGCGGCTTGCTGGGCGGGGCAGGGCTGACCAGCCCAGCGCCGCAAGGTCAGCTTGCGCCGCCGGAAGCCTTGGCGCCCTTGGCCGCGCCGCCCGCTGGACGGGCCCTGTGGGCCGAACTTGGCGAGGATGCGGGTCTGGCGCGCCCGGTGCGTGAGGAAGGTCCCCGGCGCTTCTGGCGGATGGATCAGGGCTTGGTCTTTGTCACTGAAGGCGGGCGGGTCGTGGCCACCGCCGGGCTTCCCACCATGCTGCTGGCCAGCACGGCCATTGGTGATGATCCACTCCGCCGCGCCGCGCCGCTTGGCCCTGCGCCGCTCCGCCTAGCTCAAAGCCTGGATTTCGCCGGGGCTGAGGGCCGGCCAGACCAGATGCGCTTCGGCCAGGTGGTGCAATGCCGGTTTGAAGCTGAGGAACCCGCCATTGGCGGCGTGATTGAACGTATCGAGATTTGTGAGGGCGCGGCGGTTTTCACCAATCGCTTCTGGTTTCGCGCCACGGATCGTGTGCTGATCCGCTCGGAACAATGGATCGGGGGCGGCCTGCCGCCGCTCAGGCTGGAAGTGGAGGTGGGGGGCGGTTAGCTCGTGGCCGCTGCCGGTGGCTCCGGCGTTGTGTTTGCCGCCTGTGCAGGGTGTTTTTCTTCCAGCACCAGCTTCTGATGGGGGTAGGGAATTTCAATCCCAAGCTCATCAAAGCGCCGCTTGATGCGCCTATTCATCTCCCGCCCGACCGCCCAGCGCTGCGATGGTTCTGTCTTAAGCCGCACGCGCATCACCACGCCTGAATCGGCAAGCCTGTCCACGCCCATCACATCCAGATCATCGCGAATTACCGAGCGCCAGCGCGGATCCTGGCGCATTTCAGTGGCGATCTGACGAAGTGTCTCCGCGACATGATCCGTGTCCTCCCGGTAATCAACATTCACATCAATCACGGCAAAGGCGAAATCGCGCGTCTGGTTCGTCACGCTGGTGACCGCGCTGAAGGGGATGATGTGCAGACTGCCATCCACGGCGCGGAGCTTGATGGAACGGATGGAAAGATGCTCCACAACGCCGCTGAGGCCGCCCAATTGCACCACATCACCGACCGCAACCGCATCTTCAAACAACAGAAAAATGCCGGTGATCACATCCTGTACCAAGCGCTGGCTGCCGAAGCCGACCGCGATGCCGACCACACCGGCGCCGGCGATCAATGGTGCGACATTCACGCCGATTTCCGTGAGTACGGATAGCACAACAAAAATCAGAATAATGACCAAAAGCGCTGTCCGCAGCATGGGCAGAAGGGTGCGTACCCGCGCCCCTTGCGCGGCCTTCGCATCGCGTGACAGCCGTTCCAAATGGCGCTGGATGGCGGCATTGATGCCTTCCCAGATCACCAGCGCCAAGGTGATGGTGAGCGTGATGGAAACGATGGAAGAAATCAGCCGATTGCCAAGCTTGCCATGGCCGAACCAGCTGAAGGCTTCAATGCCCCAGCTTTCCAGCAGGAACAGCAGCGCAATTCCGCCGATGAAAAGGCTGACGCTGCCTTTCAGCACCGGCAGGTAGCGATTGGCCCGTGCTTCCAGGCCTGGATAACGTGACGACAATTCTGGCGTTATTCTGAAGGCGCGGGTGATGACCCGGCGCAGCGCCAGATCGGCAAGCTTGGCAAGGCTCAGGATCAGCAGCGTGCTGATCGAAACACGTGTCAGGCGCCAAAACCCTTGCTGAATTTCAAGCGCCCAGACACCCCAATGCGCAATCAACCATGCAATGGCCACTAAATGCCAGATATCCGCAACACGATCTCGTAGCCCTCGGAAGAAGGCCCGTGAACGCGTGGGCTCATCACCCTCGGCAAGTTCAGGCGCTCGCAACAAATCCGAAACCGCCTGTCGGTTCTGCAGGATGATGATCACCAGGAACAGCGTGACCAATAGCAGCGCCATGCGGAGTGTCGAATCATAGGCTGACCAGGGCAGGCCGAATTGCAGCCCGGCTTCGGCCGCGGCGTAGCTGGTGACCAGAACAACCACGATGCGCCTGAGCCAGACGGTCGCATAGGCTGCGGTTTCATCGGTGACAGGCAGCAGCCGCAAATGCGTGGAAGCGGGCGAAAGCAGCATCCGCGCTGCCGCCATGATGATGCAGGAAGCGATATAGGCGTTGTTTGCCGTCAGCATCACAAGCTGCGTGGTTGGCAGCGGATGCACCGCGCTGATCAACCCATAGGAAGCAAGGGCAAAAGCAGCGATGGGCACAAGATCAAGCCCGAGCCGCCCCAGCACCAGCGGCACGCGCTTCAACCTGGTCCAGCCCGCGGCTTCGGCCGGCGCATGGGCATCCAACTGGTCGCGGAAACGGCGCAGGAAATGTGCGGCGACCCATTCTGCCGCAAGGCCAAGCCCAAGTACCAAAATGACTTTCCAGGAAGCATCCAGCACGCGTCTTTGCGTGATGGGATCCCGCACGATTGAATGCAGCCAACTCAGCACTGCCGGCAGATCGGCAATGGTGCGCACAGCGGCGACAAGCTGATCGGAAGCCCCCGCCAGGCGCTGGGAAGCCCCCTGCAGCAATTGCGCGCCAAGCGTATTGGGCGCGAGCAAGGCAGGTTCCGCATTGGCTGCGGGCGGTGCCTCTGCTGCCATTTCAGGGGTGGCAGCGCGGAGTGCGCGGATCAATTCCGCCCGGCGTGCATCATCCTGCAAAACCTGAAGCAGCGCTTCCAGCTCTGGTGAAGCCGCGCTGCTGGCTGGCGCTGCTGCGGGGGCAGGCGCCTGATGTACCGGATTGCCTGGTTCCGGCTGCGCAAAGGCGTGGCCCGCCAGCATGATGCAGCCAAGCAACAGCGGGATGAATCGGCGAAATTGCAAGAAATTGGCCATGCCGGGCTTCCGAGCCCATTGCCGGGCGCGGGTCAAGTCTTCTTCGCGCGCCAATTGCCGGCGGGCAGCGGCGCCGTTACACCGCGCCCATGCTTGCTTCCCCCTCCGTCTGGACAGTCATGGTCGCCCTTTTGGGGACGCATCTGGCGGGGATGGGCGTTTTCCTGACCGTGCCGGTACTGGCGCCGGCCATTGCGGCGGAACTCGGCATCGCGGCATCCCTGGCCGGGGTGCATACGGCGCTGGTCTATCTGGGGGCGATGGTGTCCGGGCCTTTGGCGGGGGCCTTTATCCATCGCTTTGGCGGCATTCGGGTTTTGCAGGTGGGGATGCTGATCTCGGCCTTTGGCATTTCCTTGGCGGCACTTGGGCATCCGGCGGCGCTTTTCGCCTCTGCCATTATTGCCGGGCTGGGCCATGGGCCGGTGACACCGGCCGGCAGCCATTTGTTGGCTGCCCGCACCCCGGCGCGAAGAAGGGGCTTGATCTTCAGCCTGAAGCAATGCGGCGTGCCTGCGGGTGCCATGTTGATTGCCGCCGCCGTGCCGCCCATTGCGGTGGCCGCCGGCTGGCGCCAGGGGGTGCTGGCCGTGGTGGTTTTCCTCGCCATCTCAGCGATTTGCCTACAACCCTTGCGGGCGGCTTTGGATGCGGAACGTGACCCCAAGGCCGCAATTCGGGGGCTGGGGCAGGTTTGGGCGGCGGCGGCTTCAAGCCTTGGCCTGCTTCGCCAATTCCCGGTATTGCGGCGCATGACGATCATGTCCGCGCTTTATGGCGTTTCTCAATTCTGCTTTTCGACCTTTTTCGTGGTGTTTCAGGTGGCAAGCCTTGGCGCATCCCTGACCGAAGCGGGCATGAGGCTGGCACTAGCCCAGGCAGCCGGGGTTGCGGGGCGCGTGCTTTGGGGCGTGGTGGCGGACCGTACCGGCGCGGCGCCGGTTTTCACGGGCCTGGGCATTGGCGCGGCGGTGGCCGGTTTGGCCTTGCTATTGGCCGGGCCAGGCTGGCCAGGCTTGGCGATTATTCTGGCCGGGATGCTGATGGGCGCCACGGCGATTGGCTGGAATGGCGTATTCCTGGCGGAAATGGCGCGGCTGGCGCCGGCGGGGCAGGTGGGTGCCACCACAGCGGCGGCGGGCTTCGTCTTCGGCCTTTCCATGCTGGTGGCGCCGCCCTTCTTTTCCCTGCTGGTGGATTTGAGCGGTGGTTATGAGGCCGGATTCGCGCTTTGCGTCATCACGGCCCTGATCGGCGCGGCCTTGGCTTGGTCTGTTCGGGGTGGGGCTGTCTCCCGCATATGAAAATGTATAGGTTCTCACCATGACGACGTTCCTCACCATTCTGGTCGGGCTTGCCATGTTGGCTACAGTCGGCGTGCTTTTCGCCGGAATTCTGGGCATGGCGGGCGGCAAGGCCAATCCCAAAACCGCCAATTGGCTGATGCGCTGGCGCATTATCTTCCAATTCATCGCGGTCGCGCTTTTCGCTATTCTGCTTTTGCTGCTCAAAGCCTGACTCTACCTTGCCCGGCCCGGCGCAGGGCTTTAATACGAATCATGTCGGGCGAGGGGGTTGAAACCCGCGCGCGGCATTTCGGCGCCAATCGTCCCCCTCATTTCCTGAAGGCTATGGTTGCATCATGAAGCTTCTGGTCCCCGTCAAGCGGGTGGTGGATTACAACGTCAAGGTCCGCGTGAAGGCGGATGGCACGGGCGTTGAAACAGCCAATGTCAAAATGTCCATGAACCCCTTTGACGAAATCGCGGTGGAAGAAGCCGTGCGGCTCAAGGAAAAGGGCGTGGCCACCGAAATCATCGCGGTATCCGCGGGCCCCGCGGTGGCGCAGGAACAGATTCGCACTGCCCTTGCCATGGGTGCGGATCGCGGCATTCTGGTGGAACATGATGGCGTGCTGGAACCGCTCGCGGTTGCCAAAATCCTAAAGGCGATCATCGCCAAGGAAGCGCCGGATCTGGTGATCCTGGGCAAGCAGGCGATTGATGATGACATGAACGCGACAGGCCAGATGCTGGCGGCGCTGATGGGTTGGCCGCAAGGCACCTTCGCGTCCAAGGTTGAAATTGCCGATGGCACGCTGAACATCACGCGCGAAGTGGATGGCGGCCTGGAAAAGCTGGCGCTGAAGCTGCCCGCCATCATCACCACCGATCTGCGCTTGAATGAACCGCGTTATGCGTCGCTGCCCAATATCATGAAGGCGCGCAAGAAGCCGATTGAAACCGTGAAGCCGGCTGATCTGGGTGTGGACCCCGCGCCGCGCCTGACCGTGCTGAAGGTGGAAGAACCGCCCAAGCGCCAGGCCGGCAAGAAGGTTGGTTCCGTGCAGGAGCTTGTTGATAAACTGCGCAATGAAGCGAAGGTGATTTGACCATGGCGGTGCTTGTTCTTGCCGATCATCAGGACGGCGCGCTGTCTCAGCCAACCCGCAGCACGGTTGCCGCCGCTGCCAAGCTTGGCGATGTGCATGTGCTGATCGCGGGCGGCGCCACCGGCCCCGCCGCTGCTGCCGCCGCCAAGCTGCCATCGGTGGCGAAGGTGCTGACCGCTGAGGCTGAAATCTACGCCCATGGCTTGGCTGAGCCCATGGCCGCTTTGCTGGTGGCGTTGGCACCTGGTTATTCGCATCTGCTGGCGCCGGCTTCCGCCGGTGGCAAGAATGTGATGCCGCGCGCTGCCGCGCTTTTGGATGTGCAGATTCTCTCTGACATTTCTGACGTGGTGGATGCCGATACTTTCGTGCGGCCCATCTATGCCGGCAACGCGATGGCCACCGTGAAATCAGCCGATGCAAAGAAGGTGATCACGGTGCGCGCCGCGTCTTTCGATCCCGTCCCCGCCGAAGGTGGCTCAGCGCCGATTGAAGCCGCGGCGACCGCTGGCGATCCTGGGCTTTCACGCTTCCTGGGCGCCGAGATTGTCAAGAGCGAACGCCCCGAACTGACAGCGGCGCGGATTGTGGTCTCGGGCGGGCGTGCCATGGGTTCGGCGGAAAACTTCGCCATCGTTGAGCGCGTGGCCGATAAGCTTGGAGCAGCCATCGGTGCTTCCCGCGCGGCGGTGGATGCGGGCTATGCGCCGAATGACCATCAGGTTGGCCAGACCGGCAAGATTGTAGCGCCGGAGCTTTACATCGCGGTTGGCATTTCAGGCGCCATCCAGCATCTGGCCGGCATGAAGGACAGCAAGGTGATCGTCGCCATCAATAAGGATGAAGAAGCGCCGATTTTCCAGGTGGCCGATTACGGGCTGGTGGCTGATCTGTTCAAGGCCATGCCGGAATTGGAAGCCGAACTCGATAAAGTGTAACTTGCCTTGCCACGCGGCGCGATGCGAGGGTGCGTCCGGTTCGTTTGAGCACAGGAGCATGAGCCGTGACGGATATCTATAAACTTGGCGTGATTGGCGCAGGGCTGATGGGCAATGGCATTGCCCATGTGGCGTCGCTTGCCGGCATTCCCGTGGTGCTGATGGATGTTCAGCAACAGGCGCTGGACCGCGCGTTGGCGACCATGGCGAAGAACATGGAACGGCAGGTGAGCAAGGGCAGCGTGAGCAGCGCTGACCGCGATGCTGCCTTGGCACGGATTGTGACGGCGACCGATAACAGCGCCTTCGCCGATTGCGACATGGTCATTGAAGCGGCGACGGAGAATGAGGAGATCAAGAAAAAAATCTTCGCCGCCCTTTGCCCAGTGCTGAAGCCCGATGCCTTTTTAGCGTCCAACACATCCTCTATTCCCATCACGCGGCTTGCGGCGGCGACAGATCGGCCAGGCCGCTTCATCGGCATGCATTTCTTCAACCCAGTCCCGATGATGAAGCTGGTTGAGATCATTCGTGGCTTGGCCACGGAAGAGGCCACCTATCAGGCGGTGGAAGCGCTCACGAAGCGTATGGGCAAGGCGCCGGTCATGGCGCAGGATTGGCCTGGCTTTGTCGTCAACCGCATCCTGTGTCCCATGATCAATGAGGCGATTCAGGCGCTGATGGAAGGGGTGGGCGATGTGGCGGCGATTGATGCCGGCATGAAGCTTGGCGCCAATCACCCGATGGGGCCTTTGGA
>CAMCZJ010000054.1 GCA_945886995.1 Asaia bogorensis | reverse complement strand
AAGGCCGTGATCGGAATTGGCGGCGTGCGCTGGGCCAGCAGCGCCGCCACCACCTCCCCCGTGCGGGCTGCCGCTACAAGCCCGGTATGGCCATGGCCGAAGGCGTGGATCACATCGGGGCTTGCGCGCGAAGTTCCAAGGCAGGGCATGCCGTCCGGCATGGAAGGCCGATGCCCCAGCCAGAACTTGATCCGGTCCGCCGCTATAGTCTTGGGCAGGCCGGGAAAGCAGCTAAGCAGCTGATTTTTCAGAATTTCAGCGCGCTGCCAATTGGGGGCGGCGTCAATGCCGGCAATCTCCACCTGGCCGGCACAACGTAGGCCGCGCGCTGTGCGCATGATGGACATCTTTCCATCGGAAGGCATCAGCCCATAGCGCGGCGCCACTTCCGGCGCGCTGATTTCCGCGTGATAGCCGCGTTCGCTTTCAAGCGGCACATCATCCCCCGCAGCGCGCGCCAGCGGCTTGGAATGCACCCCGGCGGCGATGACAGCCGCGTCGCAGGCGACTTCCCCCTGCCCTGTCGTGACAGCGCGCAGCCTTCCGGCTTCAATGCGAAAACCCGTTGCGTGGGCACGCAGCAGCTTCGCGCCCTCCGCTTGGGCAAGGGCAATCAACGCCGCGACATAGGCGCCGGGGTCGGTGCAATGCCCGCCCTCGTCCACGAAAACCGCAAAACCATAGCGGCGATCGAGGTCCGGCTCCCGTTGGCGAAGTTCATCCGCGTCAAGTTCAATCCAGCGCACGCCGACCTGGTGGCGGATTTCCCAGGCTTTGCGCTCAGCCTCAAAATCCGTGCGGGAGGGGTAGATATACATCAGCCCCCGCCTTTCGATCAGATGGCCAACCCCAGCCTGTTCCGCCAGCGCGCGATGTAGCCTGGGCGCATCCTGCACCAGCGGGCGGAGGGCATGGGCGGTCTTCTCCACGTCTTCCCACCGCCAGCCCGATGCAAGGTAGCGGATCAGCCAGGGGGCCACTTTCGGCAGATAGCCCCAGCGAATGGCGAGCGGACCCAGCGGGTCCGAGAGGAATTTCGGCAGCTTCTTCCAAATTCCCGGCACCGCCGGCGGGATCACCGACATGGGGCTGAGCCAACAACCATTGCCATAAGACGCCGCCTGTTCCCCGCCCGGCTCGGCGGGGTCCAGAATGGTGACGCGGTAGCCCTCCTTCAGCGCCGTGAGCGCCGAGGCCGCGCCAACGGCGCCGGCACCGATGACAACAACGTGGCGGGCCGCCATGTTCAGCGCGCCCGGGTCTTGGCGATGGTCTTGATGGGGCCGGATTGCACCGGCTCGCCGGCCAGATACTTGTCCAGGAAAAACAGCCGGTCCTGGCCCCAGAGGAACAGCTCATCACAAACATAGGTGGGTGCGCCGAAGACGCCGCGGGCGATGGCGTCGCGGTTGTTGCGGTCAAACTCCGCCTGGATGCTGGCACTTTCTTCTTCGCGGTGCAGGCTTTCACCCGGCATGCCCTGTTCTTCGGCAATGGCCACGCGGGTGCGCGGGTCTGCAATGTCGCGGTCTTCCAGCCAAAGGGCTGTGAGTAGCGCATGGGAAAGCCGCATCGCATCCATCCCGCGCGCTGCAGCGGCCATGACCATATGCCCCGCAGGGCGCTGATCCGATGGCGGGTAGTGCTTGGGCTTGAGCTTGATCGGGATGCCGAGATGCAGCGCCCAGCGGTCCAATTCCAGCGCGTGGTAATCCTGCCGCGGTTCCGGGCGGGTGCGGAGCGCAATGCCGCCAGTATGCGGCACAACCAGGCGGAAATCATAAGGGCGCAAAACAAGATTAGCGCCGTGGCGCTTGATGATCTCATTCAATTGCTTTCCGCCCAGATACATCCAGGGGGAGGAGAGCGTATAAAAGCATTCGACGGTTTTGCTCATGGCATCAGCCTTTCGCGACACGGCCTGGATCGGTTTGCGCTAGCAGTGAGACATGGGCGGAGACAATGCGCCAGCCCTGCCCTGGGATGCGCGCCATGATCTTGGTCTCCCGCCCCATCAGGCCGCTATCCAGGCGCTGATATTCCAGATTGGTGGTGGCGAAATCGCGCCCGAAGGTCGTGATGTGGATCTTCCTTTGCGTGCGCGGGGCATAGGATTTCACGCCGGCGCGAAAGGCGCGAATGGCGTCAATCCCGTAAAGTAATTCCGTAATGCCGTAACGCACCACGCGCGGATCATCCCAGAAGGAGCTATCCAGAACTGCGCTATCATTGGCTGCGATGGCGGCTTCATACCGGTCAAACACCGCGCGGACTTCCGCAATGATGTCGGGATTGTTGATGTCCATAGTGCTGCCCCCCTTATGGGCGGTTATTCGCCGGAGGGGGATGATGGCGCGGTAGTTTCTTCAAGCCAAGAGGAATTACTCGCTGCCTAGCGCACGCAGCAGGATCGCTTTGGTCTGTGAAGCGCTTATGCGAGCCCATCTTTTCATTGGCGGGTCGCCTGATTATAAATGTACTATAGCCGGTTATGAGGTTGCCCGGTGGGAGTAGACCTGTCCGCGGGTGGATTTTCTTCAATGAGGAACATGAGAACCCATGATTCATCTCTATCAGATATACTACGATGATGTCTCGAAAGGCCAACTTGATCCTGCCTTTACGCCCTTGGACAATTCGGATTCGAAGCGGCCGGATTGGTTTGAGTATTGGGCAATCCGCCGTATATTGGCAGAGAACACCTTTGCTGATGAAGATTATTTGGGTATTTTTTCCCCGCGATTTCTAGAAAAAACTACTTTCACGGGAGCGATGGTCCGTGACGTTGTCGCCAAATCAGGCGCTGAGGTGATCGCTTTCTCCCCTGATTTCTTTGAAATCGCCATTAATAGAAACACGTTTATCCACGGAGAACGGTATCACCCTGGGCTGCTTGACGTGAGCCAGGAATTATTCGCAGCGATTGACCTTCCCATCGATATAAAAAATATCTGGGCCGACCAGACGCGCAGTATTTTTGCCAATTATTTTGTCGCGAAATATCGTTTCTGGAAGATATGGTTCAGCTATGCCGAGAAGATATTTGATATTTGTGAAAAGGGAAATACGCCCCTGGCCGCACGATTGACGGGTTCGACGCACCATCGCGGCACCCAGCGAACATATCAAATGAAGATATTCATCATGGAACGCTTGGTGAATGCGTTGCTGGAGTCGCTGAATATCAACGCTGCGAGCAACTTCAACTTTCCTTGCCTGCGAGACCTTTACAACGCCAGCATAAAGCGCAACGGAAACAACCCAGCGGATTTCGATACATTTCTGTTAATGGATGCCATGAAGGGTGCATTCATCAAGACTAGGCAACCGCAATATCTCAATTTGTTCGGCATCACCTTTCAGTGAAGCAGGCATGATTCGCGGCCGAGCCGCTGCAGGAGGCAGGCTTAGGCTTGCCTAAATCGAGGAGATCCTGAAACAGAAATGGCGACCCAAAGGTCGCCATTCCATGTCTTGCCAAAGCCGAAAGGGCTTCAGCCAGCCGCCGCCATGGCCCGCTTCGCCATCACGCCCACCAGATGGGCGCGATACTCGGCGCTGCCATGAATATCGCTATTCATCCCATCGGCGGATTGCGCGATGCCGACCACTGCGTTGGCCGACCAGTTACTCGCAAGCGCTTTTTCCATATCCGCCTGACGGAACACACACGGCCCGGCACCATTCACCGCAACCCGCACGCCAGCAGCGCCCTTGGAGATGAAAACGCCCGCCATGACATAGCGGCTGGCTGGGTTCTTCATTTTGGCGTAGCCGGCTTTCTCTGGGATCGGGAATTCAACCGCCACCAGAATCTCATCCGCCGCCAAGGCAGTGGTGAACATGCCCTGGAAGAAATCATCAGCCGCGATCTTGCGCTTATTGGTGTGGATGGTGGCACCAAGGCCGAGCACCGCCGCCGGGTAATCCGCCGCAGGATCGTTGTTGGAAACCGAACCACCAATCGTGCCGCGGTTGCGCACCTGCACATCGCCGATATGCGATGCCATGTAAGCCAGCGCCGGAATGGCCGCCTTCACTTCCGCGCTATTGGCGACTTCCACATGGCGTGTCAGCGCGCCGATGATGATGGCATTGCCTTCCCGGCGAATACCCTTCATTTCCGCGATGCCGGACAAATCCACCAGCGCTGATGGCTTGTTCAGCCGGTGCTTGAGCGCCGGGATCAGCGTATGCCCGCCAGAGACCGCCTTGGCATCCGGATCAGCCAGCAGCTTCGCAGCATCGGCAAGGTTGGTGGGCTTGTGATAGGCGAAATCATACATGGCTAAGGTCCCTTATTCTGCCGCCGCGCGGCGGCCGCTATTGATGATCTGCCAAAGCTTCGCCGGCGTCGCCGGCATTTCGACATGCGTCACGCCATAATCGGAAAGCGCATCCACCACCGCATTGATCACGGCGGGCGGTGAGCCAATGGCCCCCACTTCGCCGCAGCCCTTAACGCCAAGTGGGTTATGGGTGCAAAGCGTGGTGTGGGTTGCGACCGAAACGGGCGGCAGATCATCCGCCCTTGGCATGGTGTAATCCATCATGGAACCGGACAGAAGCTGGCCATCCGCATCATAGACGCAGGTTTCAAGCAAAGCCTGCCCGATCCCCTGCGCGACACCGCCCTGCACCTGGCCTTCCACGATCATCGGATTGATCACGCGGCCCACATCATCCACGGCGGTGAAAGTAATCACGGAGGTGCGTCCGGTTTCGGGATCAATTTCCACTTCCGCGATATGGCAGCCACCCGGATAGGTGAAGTTCTTCGGGTCATAGAAGGCGGTTTCTTCCAGGCCCGGTTCCAATTCCTCGATCGGGTAATTATGGGGCACATAGGCCGCGACGCTGATATCCACCAACGCCTTGGTCTTATCCGTGCCCGCCACGCGGAAAGTGCCGCGATCGAATTCGATATCGTCCACCGAGGCTTCCATCAGATGCGCCGCGATACGCTTGCCCTTGGCGATGATCATATCCATCGCCTTCATCATGGCGCTGCCGCCAACGGCCAGGCTGCGCGACCCATAGGTGCCCATGCCAAAGGGGACCTTGGCGGTATCGCCATGCACGATATCAACCTGCGCCACCGGCACGCCGAGCTTATCGGCCACCAACTGCGCGAAGGTGGTCTCGTGCCCCTGGCCGTGGCTATGGGCGCCCGTCAGCACTGTGACGCTGCCGGTTGGGTGCACGCGGATGGTGCCGACCTCATAAAGTCCCGCGCGGGCACCAAGGCTGCCAACAACGGCGGAAGGCGCGATGCCGCAGGCTTCCAGATAGGTGGAACAGCCAATGCCGCGCAGCTTGCCGCGCTTGGCTGCTTCCGCACGCCGCGCCGGGAAGCCAGCCCAATCCGCTGACGCCATCGCCTGATCCAGCGTCGCGTGGTAATTGCCGCTGTCATATTGCAGCGCGACCGGCGTTTGATAGGGGAATTGATCGGGCTGGATGAAGTTCCGCCGACGGAGTTCCACCCGATCAATGCCGGTTTGCTTGGCGGCCACATCCATCAGGCGTTCCAGCAGGAAGGTCGCTTCCGGGCGGCCCGCGCCGCGATAGGCATCCACCGGCACAGTATTGGTGAAAACAGCCTTCACTTCGCAATAGATCACTGGCGTGGTGTAAACGCCGGCCAGCAGCGTGGCGTAAAGATAGGTCGGCACGCAGGGCGCGAAGGTTGAAAGATAGGCGCCCATATTGGCCTGGGTTGAAACGCGCAGGCCCAGGATCTTCCCACTGGCATCCAGCGCCAATTCGGTGTGGCTCACATGGTCGCGCCCATGGGCATCCGACATGAAGCTTTCGGTGCGATCAGCAGTCCAGCGCACCGGGCGGCCAAGCTTGCCGGCAGACCAGGTGACGATGGCTTCTTCGGCATAGTGATAGATCTTGCTGCCAAAGCCGCCGCCCACATCGGGCGCGATCACGCGCAGCTTAGACTCAGGCAAATGCAGCACATGCGCGCCCATCAGCAGGCGAATGACATGCGGGTTCTGGCTGGTGGTGGTGAGAGTGTAATCGCCCGTGGTGCGATCAAACTCGCCCACTGCGGAACGCGGTTCCATGGCATTTGGGATCAGGCGGTTGTTCACCAGATCGAACTTGACCACATGCGCAGCGCCGGCGAAGGCGGCATCCACCAAGGCCTTGTCGCCGATATGCCAATCATAACACAGGTTGCCGGCGACACCGTCATGAATGGCGGCCGCGCCCGGCTTCAGCGCCGCTGCCATGGTGGCGGCGGCGGGCAGCACTTCATAATCAACAACGATAGCCTCGGCGGCATCGCGCGCCTGTTGGCGTGTGGCGGCAATGGCGACCGCCACGGTGTCACCCACATGGCGCACCTTCTCATGTGCCAGCACGGGGTGTGGCGGTTCGGCCATGGGCGAACCGTCCTTATTGTGGATCTGCCAGCCGCAAGGCAGGCCGCCCACACCATCCTTCACCATATCGGCGCCGGTGTAGATCTCCACCACGCCGGGCATGGAAGCGGCAGCCGAGATATCTACGGATTTGATGCGCGCATGGGCATGTGGGCTGCGCAAGATCCAGGCATGCAATTGGCCGGGCTTATCCGCATCATCCGTATAAGCGCCGCGCCCTTGCAGGAAGCGGAAATCTTCCTTGCGGCGGACGCTGGCCCCGATGCCTTCAAACGGTGTCACCACGTTCATTTTTGTCGCCTCCCATCAGGCTGATTGTTTTATTGCGACCTTTTAACGGACGCCAAGGCGGGGCTTATACCCCTGCCCCATTAGTCAGCGGCGCGCGCCATTTCTTTGCGCTTGCCTTGCATCACTTCCGCCGCGGCCGCGATGGCTTTGACGATGTTGTGATAGCCAGTGCAGCGACACAGGTTGCCTTCCAGCCCTTCGCGGATTTGCTGTTCGGTCATGCCGTTCGGGTGCTTATTCACCAGGTCAATCGCGCTCATGACCATGCCTGGCGTGCAGAAGCCGCATTGCAGGGCGTGGTATTCGCGGAAGGCTTCCTGCATCACATGCAGCGTACCATCGTTGGCAGCGAGGCCTTCAATGGTGGTGACATTCGCGCCATTGCACATCACGGCGAGCGTTGTGCAGGATTTCACGCTTTCGCCATTCACATGCACCACGCAGGCGCCACACTGGCTGGTATCGCAGCCGACATGCGTGCCAGTCATGCGGAGCTTTTCGCGCAGCAATTCCACCAGAAGCGTGCGGCCTTCAACCTCGGCCGTATGGGTTTGACCATTCACGGTCAGTGTCACCTGCGGCATAGCGCGTCTCCCAATCATGTTCTGCCCAGGCTTGCGCGCCTGAGATGTTTCAACCCGAAGCCTCACCCTTAAGATGGGGCTTCGTCAAGCTTTTCAATGTGAAATCTTGCCCGGAGAATGCACCTCCGGGCAAGGGGGCGCTTTGCCCCTAATGCTTGGCGATCAGCGCCGCGCCCTTGGCCCCGGCCAGCGGGTTTTCCGCCGCCGGGCGGTCATGCAAATGGCAGGCGGACCAATGCCCGGGCTCCGTCTGGCGAAGCGCCGGTTCATCCACCCGGCAGCGATCAAAGGCATAGGGGCAGCGCGTATGGAAGCGGCAGCCCTTGGGCGGGTTGATCGGGCTTGGGACATCGCCCTTCAGGATCACGCGTTCCCGCTGCGCGCCCGGTTCGGGCACCGGCACGGCGGAAAGCAGCGCTTCCGTATAGGGGTGCTTAGGCGCGGCAAACAACTCGCGCTTCGGCGCCACTTCCACGATTTTGCCGAGGTACATGACCGCCACGCGGTGCGTCATGTGTTCCACAATCGCCAAATCATGGCTGATGAACAGCAGCGCGAGGCCAAGATCCTTCTGCAAATCCTGCAGCAGGTTCACGATCTGCGCCTTCACGGACACATCGAGCGCCGAGACCGCCTCATCGCAAATGATCAGGTCGGGCTCGGCAGCCAAAGCGCGGGCAATACCAATGCGCTGGCGCTGCCCGCCCGAGAATTCATGCGGCCAGCGCCCCACGGCGTCACGCGGCAGGCGCACACGGTCCATCAGGTCGCCGACGCGCTTTTCCAGATCGGCGGCGTCCTTGGCCAGGCCAAAATTACGGATGGGTTCCGCCAGAATGTCCCGCACCCGCATGCGCGGGTTGAGCGAGGAATACGGGTCCTGAAACACCACCTGCATGCGCCGGCGCAGCGGGCGGAGGGAGCTCGCCGGCATATCGTCAATGCGGGTGCCATCCAGCGTCACCTGGCCGCCGGTGATGTCAAACAGGCGCAGAATAGCCTTGCCGACCGTGGATTTGCCGCAGCCGGATTCACCCACCAGCGACAGGGTCTCCCCTTTGGCGATGGAGAAGGAAATGCCATCCACCGCATAGACATAGCCCGTGACGCCGCCCAGAAAGCCGGCGCGGACGGGGAAGTGTTTCTTGAGGTCATGGACCTCGAGCAGAGGCGTGCTCATGCCGCGGCGGCCTCCTTCACGGCGTAATGACAGGCGACGATATGGCCGGGCGCTTTTTCTTCGAGCCCCGGCGCGACGCTACGGCAAAGATCGGTGGCATAGGTGCAGCGGCTGGCGAAGACGCAGCCTTGCAGCTTTTGCTTCAGGCTTGGCACCAGACCCGGAATTTCCTGCAAGCGGGTTTCCGTACCGTCAAGTGAGGAACCGAGCTTCGGCACTGAGCCGAGCAAGCCCTGGGTATAGGGGTGGCGCGGGGTGCGGAACAAAGGCCCGACCTTGGCTTCTTCCACCTTGCGCCCGGCATACATGACCACAACGCGTTCAGCCACTTCCGCCACCACGCCAAGGTCATGCGTGATCAGCACAATGGCAGCACCCACGCGGTGCTTGAGATCCCGCATCAGGTCCAAAATCTGCGCCTGGATGGTCACATCCAAGGCCGTGGTTGGTTCATCGGCAATCAGCAGTTTCGGGTTACAGGCCAGCGCGATGGCGATCATCACGCGCTGGCGCATGCCGCCTGAAAGCTGGTGCGGGTATTCCCTCACGCGGCGTTCCGGTTCTGGGATGCCGACCAGCTTCAGCATGTCAACCGCACGGTCTTCCGCCTGTTGCGCCGACATGCCTTGGTGCAGGCGAAGCGTTTCCCCAATCTGCCGCCCCACCGTCAGCACCGGGTTCAGCGACGTCATGGGTTCCTGGAAGATCATGCTGATCTCATTGCCGCGAATGCGGCGCATTTCGACTTCCGAGAGGTCCAGCAGATTTCTGCCATTGAAGCGGATGGCGCCGGCAATCTTGCCGGGCGGTTCCGGGATCAGGCGCAGGATGGACATGGCGGTGACGGATTTGCCGCAACCGCTTTCGCCCACAACGGCCAGCGTCTCCCCGGCCTCGACATGGAAGGACACGCCATCCACCGCGCGATTAATGCCATCAGGCGTGCGGAAATGGGTTTGCAGATTTTCAATTTCGAGAATCGCCATGGGTCAGAGCCTCTTTGCCATGCGCGGGTCGAGGGCATCGCGGAGACCATCGCCAAGCAGGTTCACCGCCAGCACGGTGATGGACAGGAAAATGGCCGGGAAGAAGACGATATAGGGCTTCACCTGCCACAACGCGCGGCCTTCGGCCATAATATTCCCCCAGGAGGGAATGATCGGCGGCGTGCCGGCACCAATGAAGGAAAGGATGCTTTCCACGATCATCGCGGACGCGCAGATGTAAGTGGCCTGCACCGTGATGGGCGCCAGCGTATTCGGCAGAATATGGCGCCAAATGATCACCGGCGTGCTGGTGCCAGCCGCCACCGCCGCATCCACATAGGGCTGTTCACGCAAGGACAGCACAACGCCGCGCACCAGGCGGGAGACGCGCGGGATTTCCGCAATGGTGATGGCGATAATCACATTCTGCACCGAACCGCGCGTGAGCGCCATCAGTGCAATCGCGAGCAGGATCGGCGGGATGGACATCATGCCATCCATGACACGCATGACGATGCTATCAGCCCAACGGACGAAGCCGGAAATCATTCCAATGGTAAGGCCGATGATGGAAGCGAGTACGGCGACCGAAAAACCAACCAGCAGCGAAACCCGCGCGCCATAAAGCACGCGCGAAAAGATATCACGGCCCAGCATATCCGTGCCGAACCAATAAAGGGCGGATGGTTCGCGCGTACGCCGCGCGGGGGCCAAGGCGGTTGGGTCCGTCGTGAATAGGAAGGGCGCAAAGACCGCAACCAGCACCATCAGCGTGACCAGTGACCCGCCAATGGCGATTGCCGGATTGCGCCGCATGAAGCCAATGAAGCCTTTGCGCGTCTTCACCGGCGGCATGATGTCAGGCAGGGTCGGTGCCACGGCCACATTGGCCGCGGTGATGCCCTTGGGGTCGAGGATGGAGGCGGACATCAGTATCTGATCCTCGGGTCCAGAATGGTGTAGAGCAGGTCAATCATCAGATTCACCAGCACATAGACAAAGGAAAACAGCAGCACGACGCCCTGGATCACCGGATAGTCGCGGCGCAGAATGGCATCCACGGTCAAGCGGCCCAGCCCCGGAATGGCAAAGACGCTTTCCGTCACCACCGCGCCGCCAATCAGCAGCGCGATACCAATGCCAATCACGGTCACGATCGGCACGGCGGCATTCTTCAGCGCATGCAGGAAGAGGATATTGCGCTGCCCGGCACCCTTGGCGCGGGCGGTGCGAATGTAATCCTGTTGCAGCACTTCCAACATGGTGGCGCGCGTGATGCGCGCGATCAGCGCGATATAGACCGTACCCAAAGCAATCGCGGGCAGGATCAGATTCTGGAACCAGGGAAAGAAACCCTGCTTGATCGGCGTATAGCCCTGCACCGGCACCCAATCGAGTTCCAGCGCAAAGATATAGGCCAGCACATAGCCCACCACGAAGACGGGTACGGAAAAGCCCAATACCGCAAAGCCCATCACGGTGCGGTCAACCACCGTGCCCTGCTTCCAGGCGGCGACCACCCCCATCGGGATGGCAACCGAAACCGCCAGGATCAGCGTAATGATCATGAGCGACAGTGTCGGTTCAATACGCTGCTGGATCATGGTTGAAACCGGCAGGTTGGTGAAAATCGAGACGCCGAGATCACCCTGAAGAATGCGCCAGACCCATTCCCCGAACCGGATCAAAAAGGGCCGGTCGAGGCCAAGGCTGGCGCGGATGCGTTCCACATCTTCAGGCGTCGCCTGATCGCCCGCGATAACGGCGGCCGGATCACCCGGCGCGACGTAGAGCAGACTGAAGACAAAGAGCGCGACGAAGGCCATCACCGGAATGGTGGCCAAGACGCGTCGGACGATATAGGCGAACATGATCCCGGCAATCTTTCTTGATTAGGACTTGCTGACACCCCAGAAGAAGGGCAGCGGGCCGCCGACAATGCCGGTGATATTGCTGCGCCAAGCCTGATAAGTCTTGTAGAAGCCCGTCGGCGCATAGGTCATGTGGCTCATGGCTGCGGCGTTCATTTCCGCAACCGCAGCCTTTTCCGCTGCCACATCCGCCGCGGCGAACCACTTGTCACGCGCGGCTTCCACCGCATCATCCTTGGGCCAGCCGAACCAGGCGCCATCGCCATGGGCACGAAGGGCCAGATAGGCCGCCGGGTTGATGCAATCCGCACCCGCGTGCCAGGTGTGGAAGATATGCCAACCACCCTGACCGGGGGGCGATTTGGAAGCGCGGCGCTGACCAACGGTGCCCCAATCGGTCGCGACGAAGTCCACATTCATGCCGATAGAACGCAGCAGCGCATTGGTGACTTCACCCATGGCCTTGAGCGGGGCCTGATCCTGGCCAACCAGCAGCGTGATGGGCTGGCCATTATAGCCAGACTCACGCAGCAGCGCGCGCGCCGCTTCAACATTGCGCGGCCCCTTCAGGATATCGCCACCTGCTTCGGTATAAAGCGGCGTGCCGGGCGTGAAGAAGGAAGGCAGGGTCTGCCAAAGCGCCCGGTCATCGCCGACCACCGCACGCATATAGTCTTCCTGGTTCAGCACCATTGCAACCGCACGGCGCGCGCGCACATCATTGAACGGCGCGTGCAAATGGTTGAAGCGGAAAGAACCGATATTGCCCAGCGGATCGGCGATATCCACACGGATATTGCGATTGCGCCGCAAGGACGGGATCAGGTCAGTCAGCGGGGTTTCCCACCAATCAATTTCGCCATTCATCAGCGCCGCCGAAGCGGTTGCCGGGTCTGGCATGATGATCCATTCAATACGATCAACATTGATGCGCTTGCCGCCAGCCAACCATGACGGAGGCTCATTGCGCGGCACATATTGATCGAATTTGGTGAAGACTGCCTTGGCGCCCGGCACCCATTCATTGCGCACAAAGCGCATGGGGCCGGAACCCACATATTCAGTGACTTGCTGGAAGGGGTCGGTGCGCGCGATACGCTCCGGCATCATGAACGCCATCGGCGTGTTGTTCTTGCCGAGCGCCAGCAGCATCTTGGGATAGGGCGCCTTCAGGCGCCACCGGAAGGTACGGTCATCAACCGCCACCAATTCTTCCTGGATCGCACGGATCATCTGGCCCATGCCATCACGCACCGCCCAGCGATTGAGGCTCGCCACGCAATCCGCCGCGGTCACTTTCGTGCCGTCATGCCACATCAAGCCTTCACGCAGCTTGAAGGTCCAGACCTTGCCGTCAGACGATACTTCTTCGCTTTCGACCATCTGGCGCTTGGCTTCCAGCTTGTCGTCAAAGCCGTAAAGCGTGTCCCAGACCAGGGCGGCGGCATTGCGCACCACATATTGCGTGCCCCAGATCGGGTCGAAATTGGCCAGATTGGCCTGCGGCACAAAGCGCAGCGTGCGCGCCGCGGCCCCCTGCGCCAGCGCCGGGGCGGAAAGCCCGCCCGTGCCCGTCAGCGCCGCAACGCCAGCGCTTGCCTTGAGAAAATCTCTACGATCCATCGCCCGTCTCCCATTCTTGTTCAGGGCAGCCCAGTCTGCCCATGAAAACGCCAGTCTGCCTTGGCGAGCAGCAACCGCGCCTTTGAAAGCCCAATTAACCCGCTTTGGAAGCGGCGGCTATAGCCGCTTCCGGCGGGTCCATCCAGCCATGCCGTGCCGAGGGAAGCACTTGCCGTGCCAGCCAAAGGTCAGCCCTTGCCGATATTCCAGAACACCGTCGCGGGCGCGCGGAAGACGCCCGTGACATTGCTCCGCCAAGCAGAAGGCTGCCAGTAGAAGCCCAAGGGGATGTAGTACATCTGCTCCATGGCCTTGGCATTCAGCAGCCGCGCGATGCGCTGGCTTTCCGCCGGGTCAGCGCCCTTTTCCACCCATTCGGCGCGCAATGCCTCAATTTCCGGCACATTAGGCCAGCCGAACCAGGCATTATCCCCATTGGCGCGCAAAAACAGGTGATAGACCGGCAGCGCCAGGCTCTGGCCTGACGATGTGGTGTGGATAATGCTCCAGCCACCGCGTTCCACTGGCTCCTTGCTGGTGCGCCGCTGCACCAGCGTGCCCCAATCAGCCGCGATCAATTCCAGATTCATCCCCAGGCGGCGGATGATATCCGCAGTCATGAGCGATAGCGCATTGATCTGCGGGTAATCGCCCGGCGCAATCAGCACAACCTTTTCACCATTATAGCCCGCCGCGCGCAGCGCTTCCCGCGCGCGTTCGATGTTACGGGTTTTGAGCAAATCGCTGCCCTGTTCATTGGCGAGCGGTGTGCCGCAGGTGAAGACACCCTCACACACGCCCCAGCCGGCGGGGTCATTGCCGGCAACGGCGGTCAGGTAATCGCGCTGATCCACTGCCATGGCGACAGCGCGGCGAATGGCGGGGTTGTTGAAGGGCGGTTGCAGCGTGTTGAAGCGGCAAACGCCGTAAGTCCCATCCAGCAGCCTTTGCTGCACCGTGACACCGCGTGCCCGGCGAAGCTGCGGCAGCAGATCATGCAGCGGGTATTCCCAATAATCCTGTTCACCCGTCACCATGGCATTGCCGCTGGTGGCGGGGTCCGTAATGATGGTCCATTCCACACGGTCAATCTTCGGCGTGCGCCCGCCGGCCAAGCCATCCACTTCTTCCTGGCGCGGCACATAGCGATCATTCTTGGCCCAAACGGCGCGCTGCCCCGGGTTCCATTCATCGCGGATGAAGCGGAAGGGGCCACTTCCCACGGTTTCGCGGATTTGCTGGAAGGCATCGGTGCTGGCGATGCGTTCGGGCATGATAAAGCAGGGAAATTGCGTCTGCCCCAAGGCCATGATTAGCAAGGGCGTTGGCTTATGGAAGCGGAAGCGAAAGCGCTTATCATCCAGGGCTTCCAGTGCAGCCACATTGGGCCAAAGCACCTGCGTGAAGGGATCACGCCGCGCCCAGCGATTGATGGAGGCCACACAATCCTTGGCCAGCACCCTTTCGCCATCATGGAACATCAGCCCATCACGCAGCGTGAAGGTCAGCGCGAGGCCATCCTGAGATGTTTCCCAGCCTTGGGCCATTTGCGGCTTGATCTCGCCCTTCGCGTTTTCGGCGCAAAGCTGATCATAGATCATGAAGGCGTTGTTGCGTGTGACGACCGCCGTGGTCCAAATGGGATCAAGGCTGGTCAGGTTCGCCTGCGGAATAACGCGCAGCGTGCGCGCCGCAGCACCTTGGGAATAGGCTGGCGCGCCAAGTCCGCTCGCCGCAAGGCCAGCCGTGGCGCCGATAAAGCTTCTGCGATCCATCTGCGTCTTCCTTTTCAGCTACGCCGAATGCCCCAATAAAGCGCAAGGCCAGGGACACGCCCGGTGAGGTTGGCGCGCAAAGCCGTCATGGATTTGTATGACCCAAGGGGGATGTAGGGCAGTTCATCCATTGCAACCGTCTGCATTTCCCGCGCAAGGCCCTGCTGGGTCGGCAAATCAGGTGCGTCAAACCAGGCGTCACGCAATTCTTCAAGCTTTGGCACATCCGGCCAGCCGAACCAGGCATTGGTGCCATTGCCGCGCAGCGGGAAATGCGCCGCCGGATCGGCGAAATCGAAGGACGAGAAGGAAGTGAACAGCATGGACCAACCACCACGTTCCACCGGTTCACGCGATGTTCGGCGCTGCACCGTGGTGCCCCAATCGCTCAACACAATATCGGCATTGAAGCCAAGCCGGCGCACCAGATCGGCGCCCACCTGCGTGAGTGCCGCAGGCACCAGAATATCCGTGGGGCCAATCAGGCGCATGGTTTGGTTGGTGTAGCCCGCTTCGCGCATCAATTGGCGGGCACGGTCAAGGCTGCGCGGCCCCATCAGGGGCGCAAGCCCCGCATCATTGGCCAGCGGCGTACCCGGCGTGAACATGCCAACGCCCGTGGTATAAAGCGAAGCATCCGTGCCGACGGAAGCCTGCATGAAATCCTGCTGGCTGATCGCGGGCAGCAAGGCCTGACGCAAGGCCTTGTTGTTGAAGGGACCATGCAGGTGGTTGAAGCGGAGAATGCCGGTCAGCGGCAGCGGGTCAATCGCTTCAATCGCCACTTGCC
>CAMCZJ010000053.1 GCA_945886995.1 Asaia bogorensis | reverse complement strand
CTTCACCGTGTCGCCGATCGGCGCCGAATAGGCGATCCGATCCGTTGTGCTGCCATCTGGCATACGCCGATCCTCCACTTTTCAGGTGAAGAGTAGCGCATGGCGGGGTGGCCCTGCAAAGGGGGCTGACTGCTTTGACGGAGCCCTGCCGCGGCCTTAGCGTCCCGCGCAGCAAGCGGAGACCAGCCATGAAACTGCCAACGCATGGGCGCTATCAGCATAGCGCCATCCCCCAGCGCCCTACCTATGAATGGCCCAATGGGGCGCGGCTGGCGGTGGTGCTGTGCAACAATATCGAAGCCTTCGCCTTCCGAGCCGGGCTTGGCAGCGACAGTACCGGCGCCGCCGCGCCGCAATCCCAGCGCAATTACGCCTGGCGGGATTACGGCAATCGCGTGGGACTTTGGAACATGCTGGCGATGTTCGATGAATATGGCCTGCCCTGTGCGCATAATGTGAATGGGCTGGTCTTGGATACCTGTCCCGAAATCGCGCCAGCGCTCATGAAGCGCGGGGATGAATTCATTGGCCATGGCCGCACCAATGCCGAACGCCAGGATATTCTTTTTGAGGATGATGAACGCCGCCTGATTGCCGAAAGCCGAGAGGCGATCATCCGCCATACCGGCAAGGCGCCGGATGGTTGGCTTGGCCCCTATATCACGCAATCCGCGACAACGCTTGATCTGCTGAAGGAAGAAGGTTTTGGCTATGTCATGGATTGGCCGGCGGATGACCAGCCTTTCTGGATGACAACCCGCGCGGGGCCGATGCTTTCCGTGCCCTATTCGGTTGAAGTGAATGACAGCCCTGTTGCGATCTTTCGCCAGCAAGCGGCGCGGGATTTCGCCGATATGGTGGTGGATCAATTCGATGAAATGCTGGATCGGTCGCGCGATATGCCACTGGTGTGTTCCATTGTGCTGCACCCTTTCATCATCGGCCAGCCCTTCCGGCTGCGCCCCTTCCGCCGCGCCATGCAGCATATTCTGACGCAACGGGACAAGATTTGGCTGGCGCGGCCCGGAGAGGTTGCGCGCCATGCGGCCAGCCTGCCCAAGGGTATTGTGCCGGGGTCGGAGATTTTGCCATGAGCCGCGATCTGCCCCATTGGCGTTCCCTCCTTTACGTACCGGCAAGCGAAGAACGCTTTGTGGCCAAAGCGCATGAACGCGGCGCGGATGCGATTATTCTTGACCTGGAAGATGGCGTAGCGCCGGATTCCAAGGCGCGCGCGCGGGCCGGGCTTGCGGCTTCAGCTGCCAGCGCACGGAGCAATGGCGCGGATATTGTGGTGCGCATCAATCGCCCGCTGCGCATGGCGGCGGAGGATATTGCGGCAGCCGCTGCGGCGGGTGCGGATGGCGTGATCTGCACCAAGATGATGGGGGCGGATCATGTGCGTTTGCTATCCGAACTTGCCGCTGAATCGGAAATCGCGTCTGGGCGCCCCGTGGGGTCCTTGCGCTTCATCGTCTTGATCGAAGATGCCGCCGCTTTGCGCCATGCGGATGCGATTGCGGGGGCTGACCCGCGCATCGTGGCGCTTGGCGTGGGGGGGGAAGATTTGGCGACCGATCTTGGCGCTGAACCCACGCCGGATGCTTTGGATTTGCCCAAGCGCATGGGGCTGATTGCTGCGCGTGGCGCGGGCATTTTGCCGCTTGGCTTTATTGGCACTGTGGCCGGCTTGAAGGATTTGGACGGCTATCGCGCCATGCTGCGAAAGTCTCGTGCCATTGGCTTTGCCTGTGCGTCCTGCGTGCATCCATCTCAGGTGGCGATCATCAATGAGGAATATGGCGCGCGGCCTGAGGAGGTTGCGCGCGCCAAGCGGCTTGTCGCGGCCTTTGATGCCGCGCTTTCGGAAGGCAAAGGCGCGGTCGCGTTTGAAGGCGATATGATTGACAAGCCGATTGTGGAGCGCGCGAAGAAGCTGATCGCGCGGATGGGTTAGACGACTGCGGTCATGCCGCCATCCACATAAAGCAAATGGCCATGCACGAAGTCTGAGGCCGGTGCGGCGAGGAAGACGGTCGCGCCCACCAATTCTTCCACCTTGCCCCAGCGCCCTGCGGGGACGCGGTTGCAGAGCCAATCGCTGAATTCAGCGTTTTGCACGAGTGCGCTGGTGAGTTCGGTGGCGTAATAGCCGGGGGCGACGCCATTCACATTGACGCCGTGTTTCGCCCATTCGGCGCAAAGCGTGCGCGTGAGCATTCTCAATGCGCCTTTGCTGGCCGCGTAGGGCGCGATGGTGGGGCGGCCCAATTCGCTTTGGACGGAGCAGATGGTGATGATTTTGCCGGCGCCGCGTTGGACCATGCGTTTGCCGGCGGCCTGGCAGCAATACCAGACGCCATCGAGGTTGGTGCCGAGTACTTCGCGCCAGGTTTCGGGTGGCATTTCGGTGGCTGGGGCGCGGCGCATGATGCCGGCATTGGCGACGAGGATATGGATTGGCCCGATGGTGCTTTCCATTTCCGCGAAGGCTTCCTCAACGCTGGTGGGATCGGTCACGTCGAAGGCGCGGGTGATAGTTTCGATGCCCGCATCCTGGAGTTTTTTGTGTGCGACTTTGAGCCTTTCCGGATCGCGCCCATTGATGATGACGCGCGCCCCTGCCTCCGCGAGCCCTTTCGCGAGTGCAAAGCCAATCCCCTGACTAGACCCCGTCACGAGCGCGGTTTTCCCATTTAGGTCAAAAAGTTTCATCTGTGCTTCCCTTTAGTTTTGGCGGGGTCCGGGGTAACACGTCTTGGTTTTGCGCGCAGCCGCCACACCAACCCTGCGCGCGCTGCGGGCATTTGCCCGCAGTCACCCCGGCGGGGGTCTGGGGGCAGCGCCCCCATGATCCCTTATTCGTTCATGTTTTAAGCCTTCGCAGTTTGGAAATCCAATGCCTCTTTCATCCTATGCCAGTCTGAAATCCCGCTTCGCGCGCATTGCCGCGCTGAATGAAGCCGCTTCCATACTGCATTGGGATGCGAGTGCGATGATGCCGCCGGGTGGTGGTGCCGCGCGCGGGGAGCAATTGGCGACGCTTGCCGGCCTTGCGCATGAATTGCTCACCGCGCCGGTGGTGGCGGAAGAACTCGCGCTGGCTGAGGCGGAAGGCGAATGGGACGCTGCGAACCTGGCCTTGATGCGCCGCGCCCATGCGCGCGCCATGGCCTTGCCGACCAGCCTGGTGGAAGCAACCACGCGCGCCAATTCGGCGTACGAGAAAATCTGGCGGGACGCCAAGGCGCAGGCTGATTTCGCCATGGTGCGCCCGGCCTTGACCGAAGTTGTCGCCCTACAACGCGAAACCGCCGCGGCGCTTTCATCGGCGCTTGGGATGGCGCCTTATGATGCGCTGATGGATGGCTATCAGCGCGGTGTCACCGCAGCCGATGTGGAGCCTGTCTTCGCAGCTTATGAGGCGTTCTTGGCCGAAGCCCTCCCGCGCGCTGAGGAAATCCAGGCCAAGCGTGGCGCGCCCGTGCCGCTGACAGGGGCGTTTCCTGTTGCGGCGCAGAAGGCGTTGTGCCAGGCGCTCTCGGCACGCATTGGCTTGGAATATGATCATGCGCGGTTGGATGAATCTCTGCATCCCTTTTGCGGCGGCACGCCCACAGATGCGCGCATCACGACCTTTTATGATGAAGCGGATGTCGCCAAAGCTTTGCTTGGTGTGCTGCATGAAACGGGACACGCCTTGTATGAACGCGGCTTGCCGGCAGCCTATGCGCGCCAGCCGGTGGGTGAAGCGGCGGGGATGGCGGCGCATGAAAGCCAATCACTAATTGTGGAAATGCAGGCCTGCCGTTCGGATGCTTTTTTGCGCTTTCTGGCCAGCGAATTACGCACGCGTTTCGGCTGCGATGCGGCAGCGGTGGCGCCCGAGAATCTGGCGCGGCTATGGCGGCGCGTTTCGCGCGGTTTCATTCGCGTGGATGCCGATGAAATCACCTATCCAGCCCATGTCATTATGCGCTTTAGGCTGGAAAAGGCGATGATTGAAGGCGCGCTATCTGTGGCTGATCTACCTGGTGCCTGGAATGACGGGCTGGAAAAGCTGCTCGGCATTCGCCCACCCAATGATGCCAAGGGCTGCTTGCAGGATATCCATTGGCATGACGGCGCCTTTGGCTATTTCCCATCCTATACGCTGGGTGCCATGGCGGCGGCGCAGTTGATGAAGGCTGCGCGCAAGGCAGAACCGGGGCTGGATGCCGCGCTGGCGGAGGGTGATATGGCGCCTTTGCTCGGCTGGTTGCGCGAGCATGTGCATGGCAAGGGATCGCTGCTCGGCTTTCAGGATTTATTGCGCGCAGCCACCGGCAAGCCGCTTGATCCCAGTGATTTCATGGATCATTTGCGGGCGCGTTATCTGGTTCAATAATCAGTCTTTTTTGGTCGCATTCTCCGGAGAGCCGAGTGATTCCACTTGGCTTGAAAATGCTCTACGCAATCTCCCGCAGCATCTTGGCGCGCATGGCGCGGGCGAAATCGCGCCGCGTCTCAGCCACCATCACAAAGGCGCCAGGTCCGCCCATGATGTTGCGTTCATAATGCACATGCAGCGGTTCATTGCCGCGCGTCACGGGCGCGATTTCAATGGCAAGCCCATTGATGGTGATGCCCTGCGCCACCGCCGCATCCCGCGCATCTGGGGCGAGAATGATGGAGCGCATATCCGGCCCATCGCCCGCCACATCAATCACGCGTTCAGTTGCACGATAGGGTGCGGCTGAGATCAGCGCCGCGGCGTGCGAGATGGCGTCGCCAATCGCGTTGTAGCTTTGCCGTGATCGTGGCGCGGCCAATACGGCATTGGCGAAAACCTGGGCAGAGGCAGCATCACTCACGCGATGCCAATCCACAATAAGCGCGGCACCACCAGGGCTGCCCCATTCCGTCATGGCAATCGCAATGGCACGGCGCGGATTGGCAGCGATGGCAGCAAGCACAGCCGGATGCGTGATGGATTCAGCAATGCCTTCTCGTTGCAGGCGAAACTCATCCTCATCTATGGACCCGGAGGCATCCATCGCCAGCACCAGCAGCAAATCCACTTCTGGGAAAGCTTGCGCCTGCGCTGCGGCGCCAATCAGCGCTGGCGCGAAAAGAAGGCCGCGGCGGCGCATGGCGGCGTCACCGCGCGCGCGCGAGCAAACGCCGCGCGCGTTCCACGACCGGCAGATCAATCATCGCCCCTTCAAAGGCGACCGCGCCCTTACCTTCCGCCAATGCCACATCAAAAGCTGCGATCAGGCGACGCGCGCGTTCCACTTCCGCCGGCGCTGGTCCGTATTCCTCGTTCACCACGGCCACCTGCGCGGGATGGATGCAGGCCGCGCAGCCAAAGCCCAGTGCGCGTGACCGCCTGAGGGAGGCGCGATAGGCATCAAGGTCCGAAAAATCTGCGAATACGCCAATGGACCCCAGCGGCAGGATGCGCGCTGCGCGCGCCGCCGCCACCGCCATCATGCCGTAGACATAAAGCGAATCAGCGCCTGGCACGGCTTCCAATTCGGTCGAAAGATCTTCCGAACCAACACCAAGCGCTGCCATGCGCGGATCGGCCATCGCAATCGCGTGCAGGGCAGGCAACGCATCGGGCGTTTCCACCACGCCAATGAAGCGGGTATGGCCGATGCGCATACCAAGTGCGGCTTCCCGCGCAGCAACCACTTCCGACAGAAGCTTGATGTGTTCCGGCCCCATCACCTTGGGCAGCATCAGGGCGGATACTTCCGGCATGATGGCCGCCGCAATATCCGGCACGGCCAATTCCAAGGGCCGATTGATTCGCACGCAAATTTCCTGCCCATGCGCGGCAATCGCCCTGGCCGCAGCCGGCAACGCCGCGCGCGCGGCTTCCTTTTCACTGGGCGGGATGGAATCTTCCAGATCAAGAATGATCACATCCGCACCGCGCGTATGCGCCTTGGCGACAAAACGCTCGGCGACCGCCGGGATGAACAGCAAGGATCGCCAACTATTCGGGTTGGATGCTGGCATCAGGCGAACTCCGCTTGCAGCTTTGCGCAGAGATAGCCATCCTTATCCGCTGCCCAGCATTCCATTTTGCCATCCACCTGCGCCGCGCCGCAGACCGTCACGGTATCACCCACCCAAAGCGGGCGCGCGAGCCGCGCGGTGAAGCCGACCAGCCTTCCCTTAGCGCGCTGTAACGCACCATCCAGAATAAGCTGCATCGTCAAGCCACCATTTTGGACTGCCGCGTCATAACCTTCACCATCCCGCGCATAATCGGCATCGTAATGGATGCGATGCGCGTTCCAGGTCACGGAAGAATAGCGAAACACCAAGGGCGAAGACAGCAGCACCTTATCCGCCCATGCGGCATTATCCGGCGCGGGCACTGGCGGTGTTGCGGTGGTTTTCTGCCCGGGCGGCGTGGCATCGCGATACATCGCGTCAAATTCCTCAACGGCAATGACTTGCCCACGGCTTTCAATGGTATGGCGCATGGTCAGCACGGCCATGCGCCCGGTGCGGCCATGCTTTGGCACAATCGCCGCGACCTCAGCCTTTTTGATCGCGGGCTCCCCCACCACAAGCTGGCCATTGATAGTGACGCGCCGGCCCGCACCCATGCGGCGTGGCAGCGGAATAGGCGGCAGGAACACGCCCTTATTCGGGTGGCCATCCGGGCCGATATCACTTTGCTTGGCGATATCAGGGAAGAACATGCTGAACCAATGCGGCGGCAGCGCCATGCCCTGGGTGATACTCGCCGGGTCCATATCCAGCATGCCGGCAATCCGGCGCGCGGATGAAAGCCCGATTTCATCTTCCACAATACGCGTCCGCCCCACCCAAAGGGAAAGCGCGGCAATCGCCGCATCAAATTCAGCATCGGTCATGGCATTGCATCCCAGCACATACGCGTCAGCCGCCCAGCGGTGGCAATGGCAGCGGTAAAGCCCGGCATGCCATCCGGCAAGGTCTCTGGCGCAACTGATCCCGATGAAGGCTTGAACGTGTAGCTCAAGCCCAACTCCGTAATGCCGCGCCCCGGCTTTCCGCAGAACCTTCCGCATGGCCAGGGCGCGGCTTTTCCGGTTAGGCTGGCACCAATCAACGGAGGATCGAAGCATGAGGCAGGATATCAAGCATGTCGCGGTAATTGGTGCGGGCACCATTGGCGCTTCCTGGGCGGCCTATTTCCTGAGCCGTGGACTGAGTGTGACCGCAAGTGATCCCTCCCCCGGCGCGCCGGACCTGATCCGCCGTATGGTGGAAAATGCCTGGCCCATCCTGATGCGCCTTGGCGGCAAGGCGGATGCCAACCCCAATGCCTGGCGCTTTGAAGCGGACCCCGTGGCCGCGGTGGCCGGGGCGGATTTCGTGCAGGAAAGCGCGCCGGAGCGTCTAGATGTAAAGCAGCCCTTGCTCGCGCGCCTTGATGCTGCGCTGCCGGCGGATGTGGTGATTGCTTCTTCAACATCGGGCCTGCTCGCCAGCCGATTGTCAGAACATTGCGCGCATCCCGAACGCGTGGTGATCGGCCATCCCTTCAACCCGCCGCATTTGATTCCTTTGGTGGAGGTTGTGGGCGGCGCCAAGGGCAGCGCTGAGGCGGTGCAGGCAGCGATGGAATTCTACCGCGCCATCGGCAAGTATCCAATCGAAATCAAAAAGGAAGTGCCCGGCCATTTGGCAAACCGCTTGCAGGCGGCGCTCTGGCGCGAAGCGGTGCATCTGGTGGCAGAAGGGGTTGCGAGTGTCGCCGATGTGGATGCAGCAATCAGCGAAGGCCCTGGGCTGCGCTGGGCTTTGATGGGTCCGCATACCACCTTCCATCTGGCGGGCGGCGAGGGCGGCATGGCGCATTTCCTGCACCATTTGCTGCCGGCGGTGACAAGCTGGTGGGATGATCTGGGGCATCCCAATGTGGATGAAGCCTTGCAGCGCGTGCTTGCGGAAGGGGTCGCGGAAGGCACCAAAGGTGCCTCCACGCGTGATCTTGCGGCGTGGCGCGATGCGGCGTTGGTGCGCTTGTTGGAAGCGCGGGGAAAGACGGAGGATTAAGCCCCCCGCCCCGCCCGCAACAACCGCCCTGGCAGCGCGCCAGTCGCAACGCCATCGCGATAGGTCACCGCACCACTCACAATAGTCGCGGCATAACCATCGGCTTTTTGCAGCAAGCGCCGCCCGCCCGCCGGCAAATCGCGCACCATGCGCGGCGCTTGCAGCTTCAGCGCGGCGAAATCAATCACGTTCACATCCGCCTTCATGCCTGCACGCAAAATGCCGCGATCATGCAGGCCAGCCGCGCGCGCGGTGTCAGATGTCAGGCGGCGGATCATTTCCTCAACGGGAAACACCGCTTCCTTCGCATCCCGCGCCCAATAAGAAAGCAGGAAGGTCGGGAAGGACCCGTCCGAGATGAAGCCCACATGCGCGCCACCATCAGAAAGCCCGGCGATGGCGTTGGGATGGCGGAGGCACTCGGCACTCGCTGAAAGCGTGTAATCGGCAAAATTCGTGAGCGGCGCGAAGATGAAGCCACACCCGCCATCCGCAATCAGCAAATCATAAGCCACTTCCTCGGCCTTCCGCCCTTCCCGCGCGGCGATGGCGGCAATGGAAGCCGAAGCGGGCGGCGCGTAATCCGGCGGATCGCCAAAGGGGAACATGCGTTCAAAAGCAAGGCGCGAGATCAGCGGGAAATTGCTGCCTGTGATGCGATCTTCGGAAAGAATACGCGCGCGCCGGCCGGGTTCCGCCATGGCGACGGCGCGATCAGCGGCGGGTAGATGGGCGATTTCCTTATAGCTCGGGCAGCCGGAAAACGGGTTCTGGCTGCCTTCCAAGCCAAGCAGAATGCCAATCGGCCGCGGCGGAAACACCGGGCGGATCGGCAGCCCCGCCGCCGCCGCGCCATCGGATAGCGAGAGCAGTTCCTTCCAGGCTTCCGTGCGGTCATGCCGCGCGGTCAGCGAAAACACCACTGGCTGCCCGGTTGCTTCCACCACACGGCGCACCATGGCGAATTCGGTTGCGGGGTCAGGCGTGTTCCAATCGGATACCAGTTCCAGCAAGCCACCACCGCCTTCGCGCAGGCCTTGCGCCAGACCGCGCAGCTCATCTTCCTGCGCGCGCAAAGTCGGGGTCGGGTCACCCTTCAAGGTCTTGTGGCTGATGGTGCGCGATGTGGAAACACCAAAGGCGCCAGCGCGCACCGCATCGGCGGTAATGGCGCGCATGGCGGCGATATCTGCCTGATTGGCGTTTTCCAGATTGAGCGCACGTTCACCCATGACATGCACGCGCACCGCGCCATGCGGCAGCAGGGCGCAGATATCCATATCGCGCGGGCGCGCGGCCAAAGCATCCAGATATTCGGGGAAGCTTTCCCAAGCCCAATTCAAGCCTTCATGCAGGATGGGGCCGGGGATGTCTTCCACGCCTTCCATCAATTCAATCAGCTTGTCACGATCCGCCGCACGGCAGGGCGCGAAGCCAACACCGCAATTGCCCATCACCGCCGTGGTTACGCCATGCCAGGCAGAGGGTGCCAAATGCGAATCCCACACGGCCTGACCATCATAATGCGTATGAATGTCAACGAAGCCCGGTGTCACCAGCTTGCCGCGCGCATCAATTTCGGTGGCGCCGCGTTCCGGTACACTGCCAATGGCGGTGATGCGCCCGCCGGCCATCGCCACATCCGCTTCCCGCGGCGCGGCCCCTGTGCCGTCAACCACCACACCGCCACGGATCACGATATCGGTCATGGGCTAGGCTCCTGTTCCATTCGGGGCATCATAATCGGCATTGAAGCGCCTGCCAGCCCGCGCTTCAAGACCAGTGGAAGGTGGGCGGCGCGATCTGCTCCGCCTGACGATGCGCCCAATCCTGCTTCGGCACCTTGGCCACCAGGCGCTGCTGCGCTTCGTGCAGATGGGCCGCCGCCTGGCGGTAATCCATCGTCAGCACCTCGCCATTTTCCACCACCTTGCGGCCATCCACGAAAACGGCCTTCAAGGCGCGGTCGCCCGCCGCATAGATCAGGCTGCGAATGGGGTCATAGGCCGGGCGGATCATGGGATGGGTGATATCCACCAGGGAAAAATCCGCCTTGCAGCCCACCGCAAGCCGGCCAATGTCATCCCGCCCAAGCGCGATGGCGCCCCCGATGGTGGCGGCATTGAACAAATCCGTGGTGCGCAGCGTGCGCGGCGAACCCGCCTGGGTGCGTGCGATATGCGCGGCCAAGCGCATTTCATCCAGCATATTATGCGGATAGGTATCCGTACCAATCCCCATATTCACGCCATTTCGCATGTAACGCCCCAGATCACGCAAAGCGATGCCGCGGCGCGCGAAAACGGTTGGGCAATGCGCCACCGTCGTGCCGGTTTCCGCAAGCCGCTTCAAATCGGTTTCCGTATGCCAGCGGGTGGAGGGATGATCATCCAGGAAAATGCCGTGCCCGATAATGGCACGTTCCCCAAGCAGCCCAAGTGAATCCAGCCAGCCAATTGGCGTCATGCCATGGCGGCGGGTGATTTCATGAAACTCGACCACGGATTGTGCCGCATGCACCTGCCAGGATAGGCCGCGCCTATTGGCCTCAGCCCGGCTATCCTTCAGCAGGCCCGCGGAACAGGTATCAATCTGCGCTGGCACCACCATGCCAAAAAGCCGGCCACATTCATGCTGCTCTGCCCGTTCCACCAGGCGAAGCGCTTCTTCCATGGCCTTTTCGCCGGCCTTCTCATCCCATTCATATTCCACCATATGGCCATTCTTGGTGTACCAGCGGGCAGAACGGAACATGGGCGCCACGCAAACACGCATCCCCGCTTCCGCGAGCAGATCAAGCCAGCCCGGATGCGCCATGGACAAATCGGCAAGCGTAGTCACACCCGAAAGCATCAATTCGGAAAGCGCCACACGCACGCAATGCGGCACGGCTTCCGCATCCGCACGGAAGATCGGCATGTATTCATAAAGCGAGGAATTATAGAGCCCGGGTGACCCGACCTCATCCAAGAAACCCTTGTTCATTGGTTCACTGGATGGGTGGGAATGGATATTCACCAGACCCGGCATGATCATCAGGCCCTTGCCATCCATCACCTCATCGGCGGGGCCTTCATAATGGCGACCAACGAAACGCAAGACGCCATCGGTGAAGGCCATATCCGCATCGGGCAGATAGGTGTGCGATTTCTCGGACGCGTCCCAGGCCACAATCAGATCGGCCTTGCGGATCAGGGTTGTCGGCATACGCTTGCTCTCCCACCGGTGATGATACGTGACCATAGGATGATCCCGCGCTTGAGGTCACGCCCAAGTGAATGATCAGCCCCACCAGGCCGGATGATCACCTTGGAGATAGGACGCCAAAACTGCGGCATTCTCACGAGTATTTCAGGCGTCAGGCTAGCCGCGCACTGGTATCGGAAGCTCGGCAATCCCGGCATCGGGCCAAAGATGCCTCTTCATGATGAGGAAAAGCGATGACGCTGCGCAAATCAATGATCGTCCTGGCCTTCGGCCTGCCACTGGCCGCTGAGGCACAACCCATTCAGGGGCTCTACCTGGGCGGCGGCATTGGCGGGAATTACCTGCAAGGCACCGATATCGCGGGGTCCGATTTTGGCGGCACCAATAGCTCAGTTGATTTTCATTGGGGCTGGGCCGGGGTGCTGAGCCTCGGCTGGGGCTTCGGCAATGGGCTGCGCGCCGAAATAGAAGGCAGTTATCGGCAGAATGAGGTGAGCGATATCAGCTTTGCCGGCCTTCCCGGGCTTACCGAGAAGGGAGATGCCAAGAATTGGGGCGTCATGGCCAATCTGCTTTACGATATTGACCTCGGCAACAGGCTTTGGGGCATCACGCCTTATGTGGGCGCGGGCCTTGGTTATATCTGGCAGGAGTATGATAAGGTCAGCATTCGGATCGGCAATGATTCGCTTGACTTCAACGGTGATGGCGGCGCTTTGGGCTATCAGGCCATTCTGGGCGCGGCTTATCCCATCGCCCAGGTGCCGGGGCTTTCAGTCACGGCAGAGTATCGTTTTCTTGGCACGGTGAGCCAGACCTTGAAAGGCACAGCGCGCGCTTCCGTGGCGGGCGGGGCGGATGCAGGCACCGTGAGGTTTGACGTGGATAACTTCAACCATTCGCTGCTGATCGGCCTGCGATACGCCTTCAACACAGCGCCCGCACCCGCCCCGGTCATGGCCGCCGCACCTGCTGCCATGCGTAGCTATCTGGTATTCTTTGACTGGAACCGGGCCGATCTGTCAGATCGCGCGCGACAGATCATTGCTGAAGCGGCGCAGTCACGCGCAAGCCAGCAGGTGACGCGCATTGAAGTGAATGGCTATGCGGACCGTTCCGGCCCCGCACAATTCAATGAGGTACTGTCACTGCGTCGTGCTGAGGCGGTGGCGGCGGAATTGCTGCGTCGTGGCGTGCCGCGCAATGAAATTGTCACGCGCGGCTTTGGGGAGGCCAATCCCCTGGTGCCCACCGCCGATGGCGTACGTGAACCGCAGAACCGCCGTGTGGAAATCATTCTGCGGTAATCATCCGCGTGGGCTGGCAGCGGCAGCGCTTTCCAGGATTTCCCGGAATAGCCGCGCTGGCAGCCCGCCACCCGCCACATTATCCATCGGCACGCCATCATCATTGCCAAGCCAGACGCCCATCACCAGGCCGCCACTGATGCCAATGAACCAGGCATCCCGGTATTCCTGGGTTGTGCCCGTTTTGCCGATCACGGCCCGGCCAGGGATCGCTGCGGCGCGCCCCGTGCCGCGCGCTACCACTGCTGCCATCATGGCGCGCATGGCTTCCATATGTTCAGGCGAAAAGGCACGTTCAGGTTCTGGGCGCCGCAGGGGCCAAGGGCGGCCTTCGGCGCGGGCTTCAGCAACGCCAAAGGGCTCCACGCGAAAGCCACCATTGGCAAAAGGGGCATAAGCAGCCACCAGATCAAGCAGCGCAACCTCCCCAGTGCCAAGCGCGATTGTGGCGTCACGCGGAAAGGGGCCAGCCAGCCCGGCGCGCCGGGCGGCTTCCGCCACTTTGCGATAGCCACCCGCGCGCTGCATCAGCCGTACGGCTGAGGTATTGACGCTATGGGCAAGCGCTTCTTCCACGCTGATTTCCCCGCGCGGGCGCCATTGGCCATTGCTTGGTGACCAGGCGCCAAGGTTAAGCGGGGTATCGGCGATCATGTCTTGCGGCCCGATGCCGGCTTCCAAGGCAGCAAGAAAAATGAATGGCTTGAACGCGCTGCCCGGTTGGCGCCGCGCCTGGGTCGCGCGATTGAAGGGGCTATTGCGGTAATCCTTGCCCCCGGCCATGGCGCGCACCGCACCGGTGGCGGCATCCAGCGCCACCACCGCGCCCTGGTGTACCCCCGCTCGCGCACCCGGCCCGGCCAAAATCGCATCAATGCGGGCCTCAGCCGCTGCCTGCAAAACAGGATCAAGCGTGGTGCGTAATACCAGGTCAGCACTGCCGGGCGCGCGCCCCGCCATGCCATCCTGCACCCAATCGGCGAACCAGCCGGCATCGCGCGATGGCGCGGGGGTGAAGCGAATGGCCTCAGCCGCCTGCAAGGCCTGGGTCGCGCTCAATACGCCGGTTTCTGTCATGGCGGTCAGCACTTCCAAAGCACGCGCCAGCGCCGCGCCCTGATTGACGCGTGGATTGATGCGCGAAGGCGCCTTGGGCAGCCCCGCCAGTACCGCTGCCTGCCCGGGCGTTAGCCGCCGCGCGGAGACACCAAAATAAAGCCGCGCCGCCGCATCCACGCCATAGGTGCCTGCCCCCAAATAGACGCGGTTCAAATAGATTTCGAGCAATTCATCCTTGCTGAAGCGCCGTTCCAGCCAGAAGGCAAGCATGGCTTCCTGCGCCTTGCGCTTCAGGCTGCGTTCCGGCGTCAGAAACAGATTCTTCGCCAATTGCTGTGTGAGCGTTGACCCACCCTGCACCACGCGGCCCGAAGTGAAATTGGCATGAACAGCGCGCGCCAGCCCAATCGGGTCTATGCCCCAATGGTCACGAAACCGCCGATCCTCAATGGCGATGAAGGCCGCCGGCAGATGCGCCGGCATGTCGCGCAACCGCAGTGTTTCGCCATAAAGATCGCCATTGGTGGCCAATAGCTTGCCATCGGCGGCGAGCAGTGTCGTGGATGGCTGGCGCGTGGTGGCCAGCGCCACTTCCGCGCGTGGCAAATCCCAAGTCAGGATCAGCAAAACCACCGAAGCGGTGATCAAGCCCCAGAGTGTCGCGAGGACGCCAAAGCGCAACAGCGAAAAGCGCCGCCGCGCGCGGGGCGCCGGACGTGAGGGGGGGGCGGAAAGACGCGCGCCGAGAGCTTCTCTGGCCGGGCTTCGGGGGGGCGTGCCGCGACCTTCGGAGGCTTTGGCCGATGCTCGGGCCATGCGTTTGCATATCACGCCGAACCCTTCGGCGAAACAGTGATTGACGCGGCAGGGCAAGCCCCGGAACATCGCCCCATTCTCAGGAGCGCCAAGTGTGGCAATTTCTCGTGGTATTTGGGTGATTGGCGCGGCGGTCTTCACCATTGGCTTTTCCACCACCCTCGCCATGCCCTTGTTCACTACCTATGCGGCGCGGGATGGGCAGGGCGCGGGCGGGCTTTCCGCCGCTTTCATTGCCTATGCGGCAAGTGCGATCATCTCTGCCCCGCTATTGGGCGGCATGTCGGACCGCATTGGGCGCAAGCCCTGCATTCTGGCCGCCCTGGCGCTGACGATTTGCGGGACGATTGCGCTGATCACGGCGCCGGGGCTTGTCGCGCTTGCCTTTGCGCGCGGCATGCAGGGCTTGGCGGTGGGCTTGCTGGCCGGAGGCGCCACGGCCTGGGCGGCGGAATTGGCCACGGGACCGGAAGCCGGGCGGCGTGCCGCGCAAGTGACCACACTTGCAAGTGCCAGCGGTTTTGCCGCCGGCGGCATCGCCACCATGATTGTTATTGAAATCTTCGGCGCCAGCGAGCCGCCGCTGACCTTCTGGCTGCATATGACGGCACTCGCCACGATCTTCCTACTGGTGTTCTTCCTGCCGGAAACCAAAACCCCGGCGCGCGTGGCGTGGCTGCGCATGCCAAGCTTTCCGCGCAGCACGCTACCGCTTTCGCTCAGCATGCTGGCGGCCTGGGCGGTGACAGGTACCGTGATCACCGCGGTGCCAACAGCGCTGACCGAAGCCGGGTATCCGCGCCTGGGACCGCTTGCGGTGTGCTTCATGATCCTGGTGGGGGCCGCGGTGCAGCAGATGATGGCACGGATTGCAGCACGGCGCCTGGTGCTGATTGGCCTGCCGGTGCTGGTATTGGGCGCGGGCTTGGTGATGTGGGGCACACTGCATGCGGCGCTGCCTGCGCTGCTGTTGGGCGGCGCCCTGGTGGGCAGCGCCGCTTATGGGTTTTTGTATATTGGCGGGCTGGCTGGCGTTTCTGAAAAAGCCGGGCTGGATCGCGCCCGCGCGGCGGCGGGCGTTTTTCTGGTGGCGCATATCGGCTTTTGCATCCCGCCACTGATGGCGGGATTTGCGATGGATGCCTT
>CAMCZJ010000052.1 GCA_945886995.1 Asaia bogorensis | reverse complement strand
AGCAACAGGATCTTGATCTTGTCCTTGGGGAGGGAGAGGCGGGTAGGGCTCATGCGGGCCGGTTCCTGCGCCTCATTCGGGCCGTTTTCAAGGGTAAATCCGCCCCGCGCCGCTTTGCCCTTGCCGTAGTAGCATCTTGCGACGCATTGTGGCGCTGCAACATAAGCCTTTTGCCTGGGATAGAAGATGGATTTCGCCGCCCTCTCCGAATGGGTCAATCTGGCCATACGCTGGCTGCACCTGATCACAGGCATCGCCTGGATCGGGGCGTCCTTCTATTTCATCGCGCTTGATAATCAGCTTGACCCGCCGGCGGACAAAAACCCCCTCGTACGAGGTGAGCAATGGGCGATCCATGGCGGGGGTTTCTACTACAAGCGCAAATACCTATTGGCCCCGGAGAAGCTCCCGGAAAAGCTCCATTGGTTCAAATGGGAAGCCTATTGGACCTGGATCAGCGGCTTTGCGCTTTTTGTGCTGATTTATTGGGGCCAGGCTTCCAGCTACCTGATTGACCCCGCCGTGATGCCGCTCACACCCTGGCAGGCCATTGGCATCAGTGCGGCGATGCTGGTGGGCGGCTGGGTGGCTTATGATCTCGTCTGCCGATCCAAGCTCGGCGAAAATGAGGCGCTTTTGGGCGTGATTGGCGCCGTGGCTTTGGCGGTGGTTGCCTATGTCTCCTGCCAGATTTTCTCGGGCCGCGGCGCTTTTTTGCAGGTGGGTGCCATGACCGGCACCATCATGGTCGCCAATGTCGCCATGGTGATCATCCCAGGCCAGCGCAAAATGGTGGCGGCGATGAGCGCCGGCGCCACGCCCGATCCGAAATATGGCCGCTGGGGCAAGCAGAGGAGTGTGCATAACACCTACCTGACGCTGCCCGTGATTTTCATCATGATCTCGCCCCATTACCCCATGACCTGGCAGCACCCACTGAATTGGCTGATCCTGCTGGTGATTGGCCTGGCTGGCGCCTTGGTGCGGCAATTCTTCGTGCTGCGCCAAAAGGGACAAAACGCCCTTTGGCTGCCCGCCGGGGCAGTGGCGGCCATGGTCGCGGCCTTCTTCATCGTACAATCCGGCAAGCGGGATTTCGCCACCGCCGAGGTACCGCCCTTTGCCGAGGTTCAATCCATCGTCGCCGCCCATTGCGTAAGCTGCCATGCCGCCCGCCCGAGTTTTGAGGGCATTGCGGTGGCGCCCAAGGGCGTGATCATGGAAACGCCGGCGCAAATCCGTCGCTGGGCGGCTTCCATGCGCCAGCAGGTGCAGACCGAAGCCATGCCCCCCGGCAATATGACCGAAATCACCGCCGAGGAACGCGCCAAACTGATCGCCTGGGTCGCCGCCGGCGCGCCCCTGGATTGAAGGAAAATACCATGGCCCGCAGCGGACCCGGTTCCCTTTCGACGCATGTGCTGAATACGGCCGAGGGCATCCCCGCCGAGGGCATGGTGGTGGAGCTTTGGCGCATGGACCCCGCACCGGTTTTAGTGACCACGCGGCGCACCAATGCCGATGGCCGCACCGATGCCCCGATGATGGCCCAGGCGGATTTCATCCCGGGGCGCTATGAATTGCGCTTCGCGGTTGCGGCTTATTTCCGCGCCCGCGGCCAAGGGGCGGAGCTGCCCTATTTGGATGTGGTGACCCTCGCGGTCGGGCTTTCGGCGGATCAGGGTCACTATCATGTGCCGCTGCTTTGTTCGCCCTGGAGTTACGCTACCTATCGGGGTCTTGATCTCGTTGCGGTGGTAAGGGCATCGAGGCGAGCGTAGCCTAAACTGCGAGGCTCGTCCGATTGAATTTCTTCATAGCCCCCTATCTTGTCAGCCGCGCAGGAACATGGCAGAGACCGATTTCCGAGCGCTAAGCGGGCGTAGCTCAGGGGTAGAGCACAACCTTGCCAAGGTTGGGGTCGAGGGTTCGAATCCCTTCGCCCGCTCCAGTCGCCAAATAGCCGAACCGGGTTAGCGCCCAAGGCGACCACCTAAATCCCCTTGAAAACAAAGCTTTTTCTGGCGAGCTTGAGGGTGCTCAAGCGGAACATTCCGGCGTTTTTTCTCCGAATCTCTGGATTCTCTCCAAAGCTTGAGGGTAGGCCGATTTTTCCAACAAGGTTTAACGCATTGATCTAAAATGGTTTTATCTATGCTGCGGTGCAGCGTGGTTGGGAAATGGACTGGTAGGGCGGTGGGGGCTGAAACTGGAAAGTTGATCGGGGACTACAAGGTTTCTGGGGGAATTTCGCTTATACTTCCCATCTGGCGTCTGCGGGCCTGAAGCGGAACGGCCGCTATGGTGACGTCCAAACGGTCCCGGAGGGCGGCGGCGGGTATCCGGTGCCGGCGCCTATCCGATCAAGCGATGCCCAGCGCTTCAGGCGTGACCCTTAACCTCCGCCGTCGCCAGGTTGTCCCATTGGGTGGAAGAACCGCCAACGCCCAAAATCCAGCCTTCCACCTGCGCGATGACCTTTTCCTGCGGTGCCAGGTCTGGTTGCAGGAAGCCTGCAAGGCTGCCGTCCCGATTGGCTTGGGAAAGCCAGGCGGCGATGGAGAAGGCATCATGCTGATCGCCGGTGCGGTCGGCGCGGGGGTAGGCGTGGCTCCAGAGGGCGGGATAGACCTCGGCCATGGCGGATTTGCCCGGCGGAATTTCCCACCCGTCAAAGGGCCAGAAATGCACGCGCGGGCCGAGTTGCTGGCGGATGAAGCGCAGCCAAGGGATCCCGGCATGGGTAGATTTGGCAACCGTGCCCTGCACATCAAAATGAAAGACTGATTTCGCGTTGCCGGCGCGTTCTTCGGTCAGCCTCCGCCAGCGGGCATTACCCATGCGCTTGGCGCCATTGCCCGCCGAGCCATCGCGCACGAAATCCACATAGGTGTGATCATTATCCGTTGGCCAATGGCGCTGAAAATCATCAAGAAACCGAGGCCATTCAGGCAGCAGCCCATGCACTTCAAAATAGCGCAGCGGGAAGGAAAAGCCGTGATCTATGCCGACCAGCGTGGGTGGCCCATCGCTGAGCGTTTCCACCAACCAGGCGGCTATGCCCTTGCGGGTCCAGTATTTGCGCGGGCTGGGCGGCGGGGGCACTTCGACCGGCGGCGTATTTCCTTCGGCTTGATAGACGCGGAGACCCTTCAGGCTGGCGATGGGGACTTCCGCGCCTGAGTAATCTATGCCGATGGTGCGGGTGAAGGCGGGCATGGCGACCTATTGTTGCGTCAGCACTGTGCGGGCAACGCGGCATTGCGGGCACGGATCGACGTGAAGGTCGCCCGGCCTCATGCCTTTGCTGAGCCGCCATTACCCGTTGGCAGCAAGCGAAGCCCGAGTTCCTTCAGGAATTCATTATGCTTGGCCGTTGCCGTTTGGATTGTGGTTTCGATTTCCATCAATTCGGTGTTGAGCGCCAATAGATCAATCACCTCCTCGCCTACTGCCGTACTGATGTAGCGGGAGATGTTGAGATTGAAGTCGTTCTTTTCAATCTCGGCCATTTCCACCGGGCGGGCGTAGCGGGCCTCTGGCTTCCGGGTCTGGTAGCCGCCCTCAGTGACCTGATCGTCAACGAAGGCCTTGAGCGTTTCGGGGAGGGAGATATTCATGGTGCTCATGCGCGCATTCTGATCCCTATGGCAAATTTTGGCAAGACTTAAATGGGGTCGGCCTTGGTTGATTAATCATGATTGAAATTCCTCAATTATAGCAATGAAACAACGCTCTATTTCGCTTGGCTCAGCCCCCTTCACAGCGCGAATGGTCTGTCACGCGCAGGGGATTTCCCCCGCCGATGACGGAGACAAACAGATGAGCACGATCCTTCCCACCGAAAACCAAGACTGGGGTTTCTGGGGCACCATGCGCGAACATGCAGCACCCGCCTGGCCGATCGCTTTCACCGCGATCCACAACGCAACCAGCACGGATCCCGCCTCGGTCCGCGCATTCCTCGACAGCCGCTACGGACGCCACTTCGCGGACGGGGTGAATAGCCAGATGCACCACGGCGCGAGCCTTGCGGACGCCATCGCCAAGACCACAGCGGAATGGATGGGCTGGCGCATCACGCAGCGCACCAGCCGCGAAACGGGCATCCCCGCCGGCCTGCCCTACCTGACGGGCTTCGTGATCAACGAAGGGATCGCCGCCGAAGCGCAGGACTGACGCAACACGCCGCAAGGCGGCGCCGCACTGCCCCGCAGGGTCCGCCCGCGGGGCTCCCGGCAGTAGGGGCCGATGGTCGGCGCCCGCAACCGGAGAAGACGACGATGAAGCTTTCAGACACGCAGCGGATTGTATTGAGCCATGGCGCGCAGCACCCGCAATTGCTGGCGATTGCACCGAAGCATTTGCCAGTCGCTGCCTGCCGCGCGGTGGTGAACAGCCTGATCAAAAGCCGCCTGCTGATTGAGGTCGCTGCACCGCGCGATCAATTGGCGATGGTATGGCGCAAGGATGCGGATGGCACGCCGATCCTTATCCAAGTGACGGATGAGGGGCTGCGCGCCATTGGCATTGACCCGAATGAGGGGCGCGTGGCGCGCGACCCGGCGCCGCAGGGCGGGGAAGACGAGACACCGCAGGCTGAGGAGCAGCCTTCCGCCGAGGCCGCCCAGGCCGCGCCCGAGGCGCCCAACATGGCCAGCGTGAACCTGCGCGAAGCCGCCGAGCGCTTGCTCGCAGCCTGGGAGGAAACGCCGCCCGCGAACGCACACAAGGACCCCATCACGCGCGCGATGGACATGCTGCGCAGCGCGCTCTCACGGCGCGGCACACGGGCCACGGGCGCGCCACGCAAGCCGCGCGAGGGCACGAAGCAGGAAGTGGTGCTGGCGATGCTCCGCCGCCCTGAAGGCGCCACGGTGGCGCAAATCGCCGAGTCCACCGGCTGGGCGCAGCACACGGTGCGCGGGTTTTTCGCTGGGCTGAAAAAGCGCCAGGGCATCATGGTGGAAATTGCCGAGCGCATTCGCCAAGTCGGCCCGAACAAGCAGGGCGCGAAGGGGTCCTACACAGTCTACCGCGTGGCGGAATGAAGCTGCGCAGCTACAGCGGCATGAATGATTGCCAAGCCCAGGGATCATCGCGATCCCTGGCGCTTTATTGCCTTGGCTCGCGCAAAACACAGCGCGAAGCATCCGTCACGCAAGACGGAGAATGACGATGCGCATAGAAACTGAAACCCGCTGGATGGTGCTGGGCACGGATGGGCGGCATGTGTCCCTCGGTTGCACCGCACCCAGCGAGGCGGAAGTGATGGCCGCGAGCGACGCCCTTGCCGCGCAGGGGCTTTCCGGGTGGCTCGCACGCATGCAGGGCGATTACTACAGCCGGGGGAAAGTGACGCTCGAACCTCTCCAGCGCATCGGCATTGCGCATGACGCCGACTGGCAAGCAGCCCTGACCACATTCCACGCAGCGCGGCAGCGCAGGCTGACAATGACGTGAATCAACCTCGTAGCGCAGGTGCTGGCACTCGGCCCTCCCAACAGCGGCTTTTTTCCTTGCAGCAGAGGTCCCGTTTTTCATAATCTCACCTCGCTTGGTGATGCTTCACATTGCTGGCGGGCCTGCCCTGCTAGTAGGCGTGTGCGGCGTTCGAGGGACGGCAGGCGTTCTTCGGCTCACCAAGCCTTCCTGCTCCGCGCGCTGATGGCGGGAGGTCGCCGCCATGGCTGAACTGACATCCTCCACGCGCGAAGCCGCACGACGCCTTTGTGTCAGCGACACCGCAATGCACAAGGCAGAACGGACGGGGCGCATTGCGCGCGAACCGGATGACACAGCAATTGCCGTTGCCGCTCATTGACGACTCCAAGCCGTGGTCGCGCAGAATTTTCTGGTGGTCGTGCCAACAGTATTGGCTGCCACGGTCGCTATGGAAAATGCAGCACCGCGGCGGAGACCGGAGCGCGATGGCCATTTTCAGCGCGCGGAGCGCTAGGTCGCGTTTCAGGCGATCACTGACGGCCCAACCGATCAATCGGAAAGGCCCCGCGCTGTTCTTCGACGAACCTAAACCTCTTGGCTTTTGGCTCGCGAAGAACTGGGAAGCTTCTTTAGGATGTCCCTCTCCTCCTTCAGGATACGGACCTCACGACGAAGTCGTTCATTCTCCCGCGCAAGCTCGTGGTCCTCGGCAGAGACTACATCCGTACCACGGTGCTCGCTCACCCATTTGTTCAAGGTCGAAAAGCCGCCCCCCAGATCATCCGTAACCTGGTGCCGCGAAAGCCCGCTGGTCAGCGCTATCCATACCGATTCGTTACGAATTTCATCCGTCCTGCCTGTGCCCTTGGTTCATCTCCTTTGCTGTACGATATGTGATCAAAGGAGCAGCACAAAACCGTGACAGGTCCGCCTCCGATTCAGCCGAGCATGATCGCGTGGAAACTATGCCCTCAAGCACCGCGCCACGGCTGGCATGAAGTGTGCGACCGGGGGTGTCTCCAGCCCCTTGACCTTGGCTCTTTCATCGTAACGGCGGAGTTGCACGGCTTCCTTGTATTGCGGCAACGCTTCAAATTCCTGCACTTCTTCAGACGACATCGGCCCTCCCTGAAGTGCGAGGCTTTTCACGCTATCCGGTGAGAGCTTCGCAAAATAATCTGCCTCCACGGCACAGAGATAGCGCTTGGCCGCCACATGCAAGCGCACAGGCTCTGTCACCTCAGCGCCGAAATGCGCCTTGAGCCATTCGTGGCCAAGCTCCTCGTGCCGATCATCAATGCCCTTATCAGCAGGATTATCACCAAGGTCATGTACCATATGGCCGATATCATGCAGCAGGGCCGCGACGATCATGGCATCGCCCTTACCTTCCTGCTCGGCAAGCCAGGCGCCTTGCAGGGCGTGCTGCTGTTGATTGATCAGGGACAGCCCGTAACGGCCACTGGCTTTTTGCTCAAGCAAGCCTTGGATTTCGTTCAGGAGTTCGTTCTTCATGCTCATCACTTTCCATTCTCGAAATAAACAGGGTTGGTCCAAGCCCGACGACCAGCAGCGTCCGCAATCACGATACGCGCGAAACCGCCCGCGCGGTGCTTGGTATAGTTCAAACGCACGCGCGTTTGACCATGCAGGACTGATTGCGCAGCGCGAGACCCGCGGCCCAGTACCATAACGCTTGCCGCGGCGCTGCAGGTGACTTCGACTTCTTCCGCTCCCCAGGCAACATGGTGGATCAATGGGCCTTGTGTTGCGTAGTAATGACCGGCTTTCAGCGCTGTTTGCAGAGCTTCAGGTTCATTCTTTTCGGCTTTTACCATCACCCAGCCGCCGAAGGCATCCATACAAGCAAAATGCGCGTCATCAACCGCGATCAAGCCAATGCGGCGCCCCTGGGACAGAAGCTGATCGGCGAGATAAACACCATCGCCACGCTCAGTGCGAAGCTGGGAAGTGTGGTTGTAAACCTCTACTGCATGGGCATCAGGCAGCGTAGCCGCGTCCTCGACCGTCAGGGCATACCATCCCGGATGTGGAATGGCGACAAAGGCGCCAGCGGCAACCGCACGGGCAGCTAACGCTGCACCAGTTTCACCCTCCTGCAGCGGTGCAAATTCGGTAGGTAAACCCACTGCCAAGATATGCCAGATTTCGCCCAATTGGGTTGCGGGCGCATGCAATTCTGCGCCAAGGATTGTGGTAAATTGCCCTGTTCGAAAGGGCCGCGTATCCACGATCGGGAAGCCATATTTGGCCATGAAATGATCGGTGAGCGCAAGGAAATCATATCCTGCCTCTCGATAAGTCGCGCACACGGCCTCGGGCGATCTCACCCCATCTGAGGCATTGGAATGGGTGTGGATATTGCCTTTCCAAAAGCGACCTGGCGCAGAAAAAGTGGGATCAATGGGGCTTTGGGTAGTCATCGGTCTTTCAAACTCCGGCAAAAACAGGTTCGGCAACCCGGGTTGCACGTGTGGCGGCATCAAGTAACGCCGCGGTATAGGGATTGGAAGGCGTGCGGAAAACCGCGTTCGTTTCGCCCTGTTCGAGAATGCGACCGCTACGCATAACAATCACTCGGCTTGCCATACGCCAGATCACCGTCAGATCATGCGTGATCAGCAATAGTGCGGTCCCGGCGCGACGCTGCATCGCTGCAAGTTGGTCAAGCAATTGGGCCTGTACCGAGGCATCAAGCGCTGAGGTTATTTCATCACACACCAGCAAATCCGGCTCTGCAGCAAAGGCACGCGCGATGGCCACCCTTTGCTGTTGCCCCCCCGATAATTGACGGGGAAATCGCGAGAGAAGGTCAGCGTTCAGGCCCAGCTCTTCAAACAGTTGGACGGTGCGTGCTTCTGCCTTTCGTTTGTCAAGGCCATGAAACAGCCGCATCGGACGCGCAACCTGGTCTCCCACCCGGCGCCTGGGATTGAGTGAGGAAAGCGGATCCTGGAAGACCATCTGAATACGGCGACGATGTTCAATGCTTCGTGCGGCAGCGCGCCCGGCAAGTGCAGCCCCGTCAAAGCGCAGTACGCCACGCTCCGGTGCCAAAAAACCAGTCACAAGGCCGCCAAGGGTTGTTTTTCCTGAGCCTGATTCGCCAATCACCCCCAAAACCTCGCCACGGCCTAGGCTGAAATTGATATCGGTCAATGTCGGCGTCGTTGTGGATGCACGACGTAACAGCAAGGATGGGCGCGCATAGCTGAACCCAAGCCCTGCGCCTTCAAGAAGTATACTTCCATGACGGCCGGACTGCGCTTCAGATGCACCATCAACGCGCAAAGCCGATCCCAAAAGTAGTCTTGTATAGGGCTGCGCAGGTGCGCCAAAAACCTGCTGAACCGGGCCTTCCTCCACTACCTTGCCATGCTGCATCACCATCACGCGGTCGCAAATCTCGGCGATGACATTGAGGTCATGCGTGACAAAGACCATGGCACCACGACGCGCCCTGCGCAGTCGCTGGATCAGTTCCAGTACCTGCGCCTCGGTGGTTTTGTCGAGCGCGGTTGTAGGTTCGTCCAGTACCAGCAAGGCCGGATCGCAGGCCAGCGCGCAAGCCAGCACTACCCGCTGACGTTGTCCGCCAGAGAGTTGATGCGGATAGCGCTGTGCAATCTTCTCGGGCTCGGACAGGCCCATTTCTGTTAGTAATTCAAGCGAACGTAAGCTTGCGGCCTTGGGCGAAAGCCCGGCTCGGTGCCGCAGTACCTCCTCCACCTGAACACCAACTCGCAGATGAAAGGTCAGCGATGAAAGCGGGTTCTGAGGAACCATGGCAACGTCACGCCCGCGCAGCGCGGCAAGAGCTTTCGGCGCAAGTGAAACAAGATCGCGCCCGCCAAGCAGAATGGAACCAGACTCAATCCTACTGCCTCCCCGCGCATGGCCAAGTAGCGCGCGCGCAAGAGTGGATTTCCCGCTTCCGCTCTCACCGGCAATACCGAGTGTCTCACTGGACGCCAAATCGAAGGACACCTCATTCACCACATGATTTCGCCGGCCCTGTTGGCTGAACCAGGAGATGTTCAAGCCGCGGACGCTGAGCAAGGGCTCAACCACTGGCGCCCCCACGGGCCGCATCCAAGCCAAGTGCTTCGGCGAGACCTTCCGCGGCCAGATTTATCCCAAGCACAAGCGTGCTGATCGCAAGCGCAGGTGCAAGCACAAGATGTGGTTCGCTATCCAATAAGGCCATGGCATCTTCCACCATCAGCCCCCAATCCGGTGTCGGTGGCGAAATGCCAAGCCCAAGAAAGGATAACGCTGAAACCAGCAGCAAGGCGGATGAGGCACGAAGCGCGAATTCCACCGCCATCAGATCTGCCACATTGGGCAAAAGTTCACGCAGGATTATCTTTGGTCCGCTTTCACCATTCAATTGGGCCGCACGCACGTAGCCTTGTTCCATCAGCACAATGCCAGCGGCGCGTGTTGTACGAACGACGCCCATCATTTGGATGATCCCTATCGCCAAGATCAAGATGGGGATTGATTGTCCAAAGCCAGTCACGAAAATGGCAACAAAGAGGATGGTGGGCACCGCGAGTTTCATTTCAACGAGGCGAAGCATGCAATCATCAAAAGCGCCACGCATAAAGGCGGCAGAAAGCCCAAGTACCGCGCCTCCAACGACAGCAATTATCCCAGCGGCAAAGGCAACGAGCATCGCAACCCGGCCGCCCCATAGCAAACGCGAAAAGGCATCCCGGCCTAAATCATCCGTACCAAGCCAATAGGTGGCGCTGGGGGGTTCTAGCGGCGCATCCAGCAGAGATGTCGGCGCATAAGGCGCGACCCAAGGTGCGCCGATGGCCACAACCAAATGCAGCACCACCAGAAGGATACCAATCAGGCAGGCAGGATTGCGGAGCAGAGCCTTCATGCGCGGCGCGTCCGCGGATCAAGCGCGCTTATGCCGAGATCTGCCAATAGATTGAAGCTTACCACACAGATAGCGGCAGCAAGGGCGATGGCCTGGACAACATGGACTTCCCGGCGTGTCACGGCCCGGACCAATTCGGCGCCAATACCGGGATAGGCGAATACCATTTCAACCACCACAATGCCCGAAACAAGTGAAGCCGCGTAAAGCGCGGCAGCTGAAAGGCCCGGAATCACCGCTGCTGGTAGCGCATGCACCAATAGAATCCGCCAGCGCGGTATGCCCGACAGGTGAAGCCTTTCCACAAAGTCAGACGCCATCACTTCAATCATGCCAACCCGCAGGATCCGCCCCAGATAGGCTATGGAGCCGATGATAGTGGTAATCACCGCCAGTGGCGCGGCGGCAAGCAGAACGCTCAGCGGGTCATCAGTGCTTGCGGTAATCGTCGCCGGGAAAATGGGCCACCACACCGCGAAGACAGCAATCAACAGCAAGCCTGTAACGAATTCAGGAATGGAATAGCCGATGATCGCGGCGCCGGAGACGGCATTGTCAAGGCCGCGACCCTTGGCCTGGGCGGCCGCCATGGCGATGCCAAGAGCAACCGGCAAGGCAAGCAGCAACGTAACGGCCGCAAGGGCCATGGAATTACGCAGCGGCATGGCAACAATATCGGCCACTGGCGCGCGCGTGATGATCGTGCGTCCAAGGTCAAACCTCAGAAGCCCGCCGAGAAAGCCCAGATAGCGTTCAAGGATGGGTCGGTCCAGGCCGAGTTCCGCCTTGCGCCTGGCCAGCACCTCGGGTGGCATCATCGCCACCTCATCTGCCGAAAGCGACACGTCCAACGCATCGCCCGGCAAGACTTCGGTGGCGAAGAAAATGAAGGTCGCCAGCAGGAACAGCGTGGCGAGGGAGAGCGCGCCCCGCCGCAGGCTTAGCGAGATCAACTACGCCAGACCTCGTCGAAGCGCACCGACCAGATCTGCGGGTGGAATTCAAAGCCCTGGACATGGCGGCGGCGGACCGAGAAGGTCATGGTGCCTGCTGGCAGCAGCGCCGGAACTTCCTCGTGCAGAATGCGCTGCATCTGACTGAACATCGCGCTACGGGCCTGTGCATCGCCCTCGCGCATCGCCTGCGCATAAAGCGCCATATAGGCGTCGTGCTGCGGCCCGCGCCAATGGCCGGATTCCACAAAAGCGTCGCGCATGCGGAACAGCGAGATGCCGGGGTTGCGCGGGCCAACAGCGGTCATCGCGAAGCGGTGGAAGCTACCTTTGGAGAAGTCATTGTCGCCGGTGCGGAACTGCACATAGCCATCCGCCGGGCGCTGCTCCAGCGCCATCGTCAGCCCTGCCTCGCGCGCGGTTTCCTGGAGCACCTGGAAATAGCGGCCAACCTCGGGCGATTGCGGCGACCAGTAGAGCGTGCCGAGATTGATGCCATTAGGGTGCCCAGCGGCGGCCAGCAGGGCCCTGGCGCGCGCAACGGCTTCGGCGCGCGGGATGCGCGGCAGCGCCAGGAAATTCGGGTCGGCGGCGACAAGGTGGCTGTCATTGCCGACCCAGCCATTGCCCTCGCCATAGACCAGGCGCACGATCGCCTCGCGGTCCACGCCTAGCGCCAGGGCTTGGCGCACCCGCTTATCCTCGAAGGGCGAGCCCGGGTGCTTAGGCAGTTGGATGACGTAGTGATGACCGCCACCGCCGCTGTCCACCACCAGGTCGGCGTCGCGCTGCAGGCCACGCACGCTGCGCGGATCGATGGTCATGACCACGTCGAATTGCCCGGAGCGCAGCCCGGCCAATGCCGTTTCCTGCTGGCCTTCGCGGTTGTGCAACTCGATCCGGTCAAGATAGGGGAAGCCCTCGCGCCAATAGGCGGGGTTGCGCTCATAAACCGCGATACGGTTGGGGTCGGTTGAGGCGAAGCGGAACGGGCCTGTGCCGATGCCGGTATTGCCGATGGTCTCGACCGGTGCGGCGGGCATGATCATGTTCTGGTATTCGGCCAGGACATAAGGGAACTCGGAATTCCCGGCATCGAGCGTAAAGCGCACCCGGCCATCGGCCATCGCCTCGATCTTCTGGATCTGGCCCGAAGCGAAGTTGCGCTGACGGTGCAGCTCATAGGAGGCAACGACATCTTCCGCGCGCAGCGGCGTGCCGTCATGGAAGCGCACGCCGGGGCGCAGCGTGATGTCCCACACGCTCTGATCCGCGCTGGTGGGAGCCCAGGAAGTGGCGAGTTCGGGCTGGAGCCGCATTTCGCGATCCACCCAGACAAGCGCGTTGTAGGGAATGCGCGTGGTCAGATCGACGGTGAAATAAGGGTGGCGGGCGGTCTGCGCAGAGGCGACAAAGCGGTTGGCCGAGCATTGCGCGACGATGATGGTGCCGCCGCGCCGCGGCGTTGCGGTTTGCGCGGCAGCCGCCAAGGGGGTGAGGGCGAGGCCCGCGAGGCCGCGTCGGGTGATGTTCATGGCAAGTTCCTCCTCAGGCCGAGCGCCAGACTTCATCCCAGCGGATGGACCAATGTTGCGGGTGATTCTTCAGGTTCTGGACCGTGCTGCGCTTGATCAGCACGTTGTTACGCCCGGCGGGTAGAATGGCCGGCACTTCTTCGCGCAGGAGCTCCTGCATTTCGGCATAAATGGCGCGCCGCGCAGCGGCTTCGGCTGTCAGCATCGCACGCGCGTAAAGTGCCATGTAACGTTCAGCCGCAGGGCCAGACCAATAGCCGCTCTCATTGTTTGCGGGCCGCATGCGGAAAAGACTTATGCCCGGGTTACGCGGACCAACGGCTGTATAGGCAAAGCGGTGCCAATTACCCTTGCTGACATCAGGGTCACCGGTACGGAAGCGAAGATAGCCGTCATTCGGCCTTTCTTCGATTGGCAGCGTAATGCCAGCTTCACGCACGCTTTCCTGAATGAATTGGAAATACCGCGCCATCTCCGGCCATTGCGGTGCGTAATATAGCGTTGGCAGTGTGACGCCATTTGGGTGGCCCGCTTCGGCGAGCAGGCGACGGGCAAGTGCCAAATCGCGCCCCCGTTCTGGCGCCACGAACATGGGGTCCGCAGCAGCAAGATGGCTGTCATTACCAACCCACCCCCAGCGCGTACCGCCGTAAACAATGCGCACCAATCCTTCGCGGTCAATCGCGGCTGAAAATGCACGGCGGATGCGCGCATCATTAAAAAGGGAGCCGGGGTGCTTGGGCAGAATAATCACCGCTTGGTCGCCGGAAGCGGCCGGCACAAGATCCGTTTGCGGTTCGCGCTCCATTTGGCGGGTAAGGCGCGGATCAATATTCAACATCGCATCGAATTGGCGCGCACGGTAACCGGCCAGCGCCGCTTCTGACTGACCTTCGCGATTGATCACCTCAAGCCGGTCAAGAAAAGGAAAGCCTTGGCGCCAATAATCATCGAAGCGCTCGAAGGTCATACGGCGCTGCGGGTCGCTACCCGTGATGCGGAAGGGGCCGGTGCCGATACCTTCAAGGCCGATACGATCAATATCAGGATTGGCCGGCATGACGACGCAGTCATATTCTGCCAGAACAAAGGGGAATTCAGAATTACCCGCGTCAAGATGGAAGCGGATGGTCGTCGGGTTCATCACTTCGGTACGTTGTATTTGCTGAGAGGCAAAATTACGCCGACGATGCAATTCGAAGGACGAAGCCACATCATTCGCGGTCATGACGCGTCCGTCATGAAAGCGAACCCCCTCACGGATGGTGACTTCCCAAACCTTGAGCGAGGCATCCGCGGGTACAATGCGGGTGGCGAGTTCAAGCTGAAGCCTTAGGTCTTCGTCCACCCATGCCAGCGTGTTGTAGGCTGATCGGGTGATCAGATCGACCATGAAATAAGGATGGCGGGAATTGGTGGCGTCACCACCACGGCGATTGCCCGAAAGCTGGGCATAGACCAGGGCACCACCGCGTCGCGGGGTTGCAGCCGGCTGCGCCACGGCAAGGGCAGCGTTTAGGGCGCCGAATAACGCGGTCCCGGCACCCAGGGCCGTACGACGAGAAAAACCAACCATCTCACCCTCCATAGAGAAATTCTATGACAATTTATCTGACATTGGATATACTGATGGATATTGACGACACTTCAATGACAGGAAAATGAGGTGTAAATGACATCCGACCCAGAAGAGGCAAACGAAGGTCGCAAGGAGGGCGGCATAAGCTTGGCCGCCTTGAGGTGCTTTGTCGCAGTAGCCGAAACGGGCAGCCTTTCGCGCGCGGCCGCATTGCTCGGCGTAAGTCAGCCCACCGCTTCAATCAACCTGGCAGGACTTGAACGAAATTGCGGCACTCTCTTGCTGTATCGTCGTCCCCGGCTTGCCCTGACCGACGCCGGACGCGATATGCTCATTCGTGCTAGGCTTGTGCTCAGCCGCATGCATGAACTGGAAGGTTCAATAAACACCTTTCGTGATCTCAGCCGTGGCAGCCTCTCTGTCGGCTTTTCCACCCCCGCCTTTGCGATGCCAATGATCGCTGCCTTTATGCGAGAATACCCTGGCATCCGTATCCGGTGCAGGCTTGGCAATACGTCGGGACTGCTTGAAGCTCTGGCATCGTGCCAGATCGAGGTTGCGGTCATGACCTTGATAGATCCACCCGAGGGAATGGCGTGCCGAAAGATTGCCCAGCAACGGCTTATGGCTTGCGTACCCGCCGCAAGCGTGCCCGATGGCCTTTCATTGCAGGAATTGGCGGCCGGGCCGTTGGTTGTAAGGGAAGCAGGCTCCATGACGCGGCTCATGCTTGAGCGAGCCTTTGCGCTGCACGGTCTCTCACCAAACATTTGTCTTGAGGTCGCCAGTCGTGAAGCTGCTAAGGAGGCAATTGCAGCGGGCATTGGGTTTGGTGTGGTCCTGGACGGCGAAATGGGCAACGATTCCCGCCTAGCCGCGGTGCAAATCAAGGCGCCGCCAATTTGCGGAAATGTCTATGCGGTGGCCTTGCCTGAATCGCTCGAACTGCCTGCCCTGCGCGCTTTCTTTCCGGGTCCGGCTGAAAGCACTTGACCACTTTAGACCCGACTCAAACCGCCCTTATTGGGCTTGAGGATGGCTGAAACGAAAACGTCATTCCATTGTCACCCTGGTGAAATGCCCTTCGCCTATCGAAAAAATAAATCACGGGAAGGGTATCGACATGAACCGCTTTGGTCGCCGGTCACTGATTTTGACTACATCCGCCTTCGCCACGCTGTCTGCGCCGGCCATTCATGCTCAATCGCGCGGTGCATTGCGTGTGGGCCTTGGCCCGCAGCAGCCCACCCAGGCGGATACACGCCGCGTGTGGGAGCCTCTCTATCGCTTGGTCGCCGAACGTCTCGGTTTAAGCCTCACGCTTAATGTCGCCAACGACTGGGC
>CAMCZJ010000051.1 GCA_945886995.1 Asaia bogorensis | reverse complement strand
TCGCATTCATGCGCTGCTGGATGGCATACGGCTTTCTGCCTTCATCCATCGTGCTGGTGAGGCGATCATCCTGCGCCATGCCGGACAAAGCTGGCGCTTCCGCCTGCCGGATCCAATCGCGCGCGCGGGAGAAGAAGAAGGCGGCGATGACCGGCTGCTCGCGCCCCTGCCCGGGCAAGTCACGCAGCTATCAGCAAGCGAAGGCCAGGAAGTCGCGCGCGGCGATGTGCTGATAGTGCTGGAGGCGATGAAGACTGTCTTTCGCCTCACGGCCCCGCGCGCTGGCAGGATTGAAACCATTTCCTGCCGCGTTGGGGAGACAGTTCGCGAAGGGCAAATCTTGATCCAATTCGCGACCGAAGAAGCCGGCTAAAGTCAGCCCGGCTTTGCCCCCGTCGCGCGCAGGATCGGCACCCATTTTTCGGTCTCCGCGCGGATGAAGCGCGCGGAGGCAGCGGGGTCATTCGGCAGCGGATCAACGCCGGCATCGGCGAAGCGCTGGCGCGTCGCAGGATCATTCAGCACCGCTGTCACCGCCGTTGAAAGTGTGGTGACGATCTCAGCGGGCGTTCCCACTGGTGCGTAAAGCGCCTGCCAGGATGAAGCGGCGTAACCCGCAACACCCGCTTCCTGAAGTGTCGGCAAATCCGGCAGCAATTGCGAACGCCGCGGCGTGGTCACCGCGAGTCCCCGCGCCTTGCCATCACGCACCAGCGGCGCCAGCAGCGTTTGGCTATCAATCATGAAATCCACGCGGCCTGCCATGAAATCTGTCACTGCTGCCGGCGTGCCGCGATATTGCACAATGGTGAAATCCACACCCGCAAGTTTCTTCAGTAGTTCACCAGCAAGATGTGAAGCGGCGCCAATGCCCGTGGTGGCGAAGGTCGCTTCGCCGCGCTTTTCACGCAGCCACGCCAATAGCTGCGGCACATCACGCACCGGCAGCGATGGATGCACCGCCACCAGAAAGCTTTGATCGCCCAGCGTTGAAATCGGAATGAAATCAGTGATCGAATCAAAACCAGCATCGGGATAAAGCGCCGGAATCACGGCGTGCGCTGCGCCATTCAGCAACAACGTATGCCCATCCGGCACCGCACGCGCCACGCTGCGCGCGCCAATAGTGCTGCCGGCACCTGGTTGATTTTCTACCACCACAGGCTGGCCCAATGCGCGCGGTAAAGGTTCAACGACAATGCGCGCCACCACATCAATGATGCCGCCGGCGGCAAAGGGCACAATCACGCGAATAGGCCGCGATGGGTAGCGGCTTTGTGCGAGTGCTGGCGCGGCAAGCGTGCTTCCGGCCACCGCAAGAAAGTCACGACGTTGCAGCATAGGGGTTTTCCTATTTCGAATTCTGAAAATCACGCACCACCAACGGGTTGGAAATCATAGGTGCCAATCCCTTGCAATATGGCAAAACGGCAGGGCCCACTATCCTTGCCAGTCACGCGATGCGCGCGCTTGGCCGGCACCGCATGCATCTGGCCCGGCGCCAATTCCACTTCTTCACGCGGCGCGCGCATTTCAATCACCATCGGGCCATCCATGCACCAGAAGGTATCCGTCACTTCGCTATGCCAATGCCAGGGCACTTCCTGCCCTGCCGCCAGAGTCAGAATCTGCATGCGAAGCCCCGGCGCTTCGGCAATCAATTCGCGCTTTTCCAAAGGATAGGACATGGCGTTTCCCTCAAGCTTTCGGCGGATGCTGCGCCCACCAATGGCGCGCGATGTCGGCCCGGCGACACACCCACACGTCCGGCGTCGCCGCCACCTTATCCAGAAACCGCGCCAAGGCCGCCGCGCGCCCAGGCCGCCCGATCAGCCGGCAGTGCAAGCCAACCGACATCATTTTCGGCGCCCCAGCGCGGCCTTCCGCGAGCAAAGTCTCGAATGAATCCGTGACATATTGCTCCCAGCCATCCGGCGCGGTGAAGCCAGGTGGCACCGCATATTTCATATCGTTATTGTCGAGCGTGTAGGGAATGATCAGCATCGGCTTGCCCGCTGCCGTCACGTAAAACGGCAGGTCATCCGCATATGAATCCGAATCATACAAAAACCCACCATATTCCGCGACCAGGCGGCGCGTATTCGGGCTGATGCGGCCAGTGTACCAGCCAACGGGGCGCGTGCCCGTCAGGCGTTCAATCACCTCAACACAACGCGCTATCTCCGCACGCTCCGTCGCCTCATCCACGCTGTGATAATCAATCCAGCGCCAGGCATGGGAAGCGACCTCATGGCCCGCATCGGCGAAGGCGCGCGCCACGGTCGGGTTCAGTTCCAGCGCACGGCCCACACCATAAACCGTGAGCGGCAGCTTGCGCGCAGCAAAGGCGCGCAGAATGCGCCATACGCCAGCACGGGAGCCATAATCGAATTGGCTTTCGACGGTGCGATTACGCTCACCGAGTATGGGTGAGCCGCCCGGCACTTCATGCAAGTATAATTCGCTGCCGGCATCGCCATTCAGTACCGTATTCTCACCGCCTTCTTCGTAATTCAGCACGAAGGAGAGCGCGAGCTTCGCACCATTCGGCCATTTCGGGTCAGGCGGATTGGCGCCATAGCCAAGGAAATCGCGCGGGTAGTCGGTATCGGCGGCGAGTATCGTCATGTCGGGTCAAGGTCCTGTACCAGCTCAATCGCATAGGTCCGGAAGCCGGCCTGGCGATAAATGCGTTCAGCGCGATCATTGCCGGCCAGGACGCCAATGTGAAGCCGCCTGCAACCGGCCGCCCGGGCATGCGCCTCAGCCAGCGCAAGCATGGCGCGGAAGGCGCCTTGGCCACGCCAAGCCTCTTCGATGAAGGCATCGCAAATCCAGGCTTCAAGACGATATTCCGGGGCGAGGTAAGGCGGCGCTTCATCCAACGCGAGGAATAAGTGGCCAATGACGCGCCCTTCTGCCTCGGCCACCAGCATAAGTCCCGTGCTGCCGACGCGGCGGATGAAATGCCCCAGCACGGCCTCTGCGCTGGCAACATCAATTGTGCGGTCCCCGGTGATTTCATGCTCGAACCGGTTCAGCGCAACGGTAGTTGCCAGCAACGCCTCATGGTCGGCCTCTCTCGCCACCCTGACAAGAAAGGCCGCCATTGGATCAGTTCCTGGCCTTATCCACCAGGGCGCCCTTCTTGATCCAGGGCATCATGCCGCGCAGCTTTTCGCCCACTTCTTCAATCGGGTGTTCAGCCAAACGGCGACGCGTGGCCTTGAAGCTGGCCTGGTTCACCTTGTTTTCCAGCATCCAATCGCGCGCGAAGCGGCCGGACTGGATATCCTCCAGCACGCGCTTCATTTCCGCCTTGGTTTCGCTGGTGATGATGCGCGGCCCCGTGACGTATTCGCCATATTCCGCTGTGTTGCTGATGGAATAATTCATGTTGGCGATGCCGCCCTCATAAATCAGGTCCACAATCAGCTTCACTTCATGCAGGCATTCGAAATACGCCATTTCCGGTGCATAGCCGGCTTCCACCAGGGTTTCGAAACCCGCCTTGATCAGTTCCACCAAGCCACCGCACAGCACGGTCTGCTCACCGAATAGATCGGTTTCGCATTCTTCCTTGAAGGTGGTTTCGATCACGCCCGAACGCCCGCCACCGATGGCGGAAGCATAGGAAAGCGCGATTTCCAGCGCATTGCCCGAAGGGTTCTGATGCACGGCCACCAGGCAAGGCACGCCGCCGCCCTTTTGGTATTCGCTGCGCACCGTATGGCCAGGGCCCTTTGGCGCGATCATGAACACATCAATATCCGCGCGGGGGTCGAGCAGATTGAAATGCACATTCAAGCCATGCGCGAAGGCAAGCGCCGCACCCGGCTTCATATTGGCATGCAGGCTTTCGCGATACAGATCGCCCTGGATTTCATCCGGCGTCAGCACCATGACCACATCGGCCCATTTCGCTGCATCTGCCGGCGACATCACCTTGAAGCCTGCGGCTTCCGCCTTTTGTGCGGACCCACCGGGACGCAGCCCAATCACCACATCCTTCACGCCGGAATCGCGCATATTCATCGCATGGGCATGGCCCTGGCTGCCAAAGCCAATGACCGCAACCTTCCGGGCCTTGATCAGATTCACATCCGCATCGCGGTCATAGTAAACGCGCATCTGCCGTTTCTCCTTTGCTGCGCAGCCTTTCGCCCGGATTTATCCTTGCGGGGCCAACCATGCACACAAAACATGCGCGGCCCCTTGGGCGAATAAGCCCCGTTCAATCCTTTATTTTGCGCTTGCCGACAAGATGCTGAATGCATCAGGCGCGCGTTTTATCTGTCGAAATGGCCCTGCCGGTCAGGCCGCCCGCGGCATAGGTGCTGCGTTTTCATTGGCGTATTTCACCAAGGCCGCGCGATACTTCTCCCGCCGCCATTGCAGCAGCCGCCAGGAAGCCTTGGCCGCCAGGTCAGAAACCCGCCCGCGCGGTTCAAGCCCAATGGTCTTGAAGATCATTCCCATGCCGCGTTCAATGTGCCGGAACTGATAAAAGCCAATCGCGCGGCCCATATAGGCGGTTGTGCAGCGTTCATGATCGTAGGGCGCGCCCTCAGGCTCATTGGCGCTGTGGAAGGCGAAGGCAAGCTCATCATCCTCCGTTTCCCCAATGCGGCCCAAGGCCACGCGCAAGCGCTTGGAGAAGGAAAGATTCTCCCGCGCCAAATACCGCTTCATATGGTCATAAAACAGCTTGAAATGGCGGTATTCATCAGCGGCGATCAGCCGGCAAACCTGCTTCAGCGCGGGTTCTTCAGTGGAATCGCCAAGCGCGGTGTAGTAGCTGCTGGTGCCCGTTTCCACCATGCAGCGCGCGATCAATTCGCCAGTGCGGCTGCCGCGAATGGACGCTTCTGCATCCAGTTGAATCTGATAGCCGGCGCGATAGCGTTCAAACGCTGCGGCAAAATCCCAACCCGGATCAGCCAACATGCCCCAACGCCCCAGCGCATCTCCATGCTGGGTTTCTTCCACGCCCCAATGTTCAACAGCCGCGATGAAATCCGGATCTTCAGCAAAAACACGCGTGAGGTAGGTCACGTAATCCGCCGCATTGCGTTCAACCATGGCGGCGGCCTTGATCAGCGGCACGATTGCCGGATCAACCTTGGAAGGATCAAAGTGATCCCAACCCACCTCATCAATGTGCCAGTGTTTCATGAAGCTGCCCCGAGCGCCTTGCCAAGATGGGTCTTAACGACCCTTTCAGACTATGTTCTTGTGCCAAGATGCGGCAGTTTCAAGGCAGGGTGGCTTGAAACCTGCCCCAAAAAGCAAACGGGCGGACCAAAGGACCGCCCGTTACACCTTCAGACTGCAATACGGCTTCAGGCGATGGTCGCTGCTTCAACCATCACACGGGCGGAAAGCACCTGTGCCATGGCCGCTTCACGCTTTTCCGGCGTATCATTGGCGGCGGCAGCCAAACTTGCCTCAGCCTCAGCCAGGCGGCGCTCTGCTTCCGATTTGGAGAGGGAGGCAAGCGGCGTTGCTTCATCCGCCAGGATAGTAACGCGGTCCGGCGCCACTTCAGCGAAGCCGCCAGCCACGAAAAGCCGTTCCGTGACCTGCCCGCCTTCATGCACGGCAATCACCCCACCGCGCAGCGCCACGATCATCGGCGCGTGGCCCGCCAGCACGCCCATTTCGCCTTCAGCCGCGGGGATCACCGCCATTTCTACCGCACGGGAAAGCAAAAGCTTCTCCGGCGAGACGAGTTCAAGTTGGAAACTAGCCATGATGATCAGGCCGCCGCCTTCATTTCTTCGCCCTTCTTCACGGCCTCTTCAATCGTGCCAACCATGTAGAAGGCGGCTTCCGGCAGATGGTCGTAATCGCCACGGCAGATCGCCGCGAAGGACCGGATGGTATCTTCCAGTTTCACGAAAACGCCCGGTGTGCCGGTGAAGACTTCGGCCACATGGAAGGGCTGGGACAGGAAGCGCTGGATCTTGCGCGCACGCGCCACGATCAGCTTGTCTTCTTCTGAAAGCTCATCCATGCCAAGGATGGCGATGATGTCTTGCAGCGACTTGTAGGTCTGCAGGATCTTCTGCACTTCACGCGCCGTATTGTAGTGATCAGCACCAACCACGCGCGGGTCCATCGCGCGGGAGGTGGAATCGAGCGGGTCCACGGCAGGGAAAATGCCAAGCTCCGCGATGGAACGATTAAGCACCGTGGTGGCGTCCAAGTGAGCAAAGGACGTCGCGGGCGCCGGGTCGGTCAAGTCATCGGCGGGCACGTAAATCGCCTGCACCGAAGTGATCGAGCCCTTCTTGGTGGAGGTGATGCGTTCCTGCAGCGCGCCCATATCGGTGGACAGCGTCGGCTGATAGCCCACCGCCGAAGGAATGCGGCCCAGCAGCGCGGAGACTTCAGCGCCGGCCTGGGTGAAGCGGAAGATGTTATCAATGAAGAACAGCACATCCTGGCCCTGCTCATCACGGAAATATTCCGCCATGGAAAGGCCCGAAAGCGCCACACGAGCGCGTGCACCAGGCGGTTCATTCATCTGGCCATAGACCAGCGCCACCTTGGAACCTTCGGTATTGCCATCGCCAAGCTTGATGACGCCCGCATCAATCATTTCGTGATACAGGTCATTGCCTTCACGCGTACGCTCACCCACGCCGGCAAACACCGAAACGCCGCCATGGCCCTTGGCGATATTGTTGATCAACTCCTGAATGGTCACGGTCTTGCCCACACCGGCGCCGCCGAACAGGCCGATCTTGCCGCCCTTCAGATAAGGCGCCAGCAGGTCAATAACCTTAATGCCGGTGACCAGGATTTCCGCGCTGGTGGCCTGTTCATCAAAGGCCGGCGCTTCGCGGTGGATCGGGTAATGCATGGTGGCGGGCACCGGGCCGCGCTCATCAATCGGCTCACCGATCACGTTCAGGATACGCCCGAGCGTGCCGGGGCCTACCGGCACGGAAATGCCAGCACCCGTGTCAACCACTTCGGTGCCACGCACCAGGCCATCTGTGGTGTCCATGGCGATGCAGCGCACGGTGCGCTCACCCAAATGCTGCGCCACTTCAAGGACGAGCTTCTGCTCGCCGATCTGCAGCGTCAGCGCGTTCATGATCGAGGGCAGCTCGGCGGGGAACTGAACGTCCACCACGGCACCAAGCACCTGCGTCACCTGACCAACATTGTTCTTCATGGCAGTGATTCCTTCTTAAAGCGCTTCAGCGCCGGAGATGATTTCAATCAGCTCTCGGGTGATGTTCGCTTGACGTGTGCGATTGTAATTCAGCGTCAGCTTGTTGATCATTTCGCCCGCATTGCGCGTGGCGTTATCCATGGCGGTCATCTGGCTGCCATAGAAGCCGGCGGCATTATCCAGCAGCGCGCGATAAAGCTGGATGGAAAGATTCTGCGGCAGAAGCCGCGCCAGAATCTCTTCCTCCGTCGGCTCAAACTCATATTGCGGGCCGCCTTCGGCAGCGACTTCGGGCAGCGGCGTCGGAATAAGCTGCTGGCCAACAGGTGTCTGGCTGATCACATTCTTGAAACGGTTATAGATCAGCGTGCAGATATCAAACGCGCCGGCATCCAACATTTCGCTGATCTTGGCACTGACTTCAGCGGCATCATCGAAGCCGATGCGCTTCTTATTGGCGAAGCTGATTTCCGCAACGATACGGCTCGCGAATTCGCGCTTGAGGTAGACAGCGCCCTTGCGGCCAACGGTGATGATCTTCACCGTCTTGCCCTCGGCCTCCAGCGCGCGCACCTGGGCGCGGGCGAAGCGGCCAACATTGGTGTTGAAGCCGCCGCAGAGACCGCGTTCGGCTGTTACCACCACCAGCAAATGCACCTTATCGGCGCCCGTGCCGACCAGCAGCTTCGGCGCATCCGGCGAACCGGCGACCGAGGCGCCAAGAGAGGCCAGCATCCGCTCCATACGATCAGCATAGGGGCGAGCCGCTTCAGCCTGGGTCTGCGCACGGCGCAGCTTGGCTGCCGCCACCATCTTCATCGCCTGCGTGATCTTGCGCGTGGATTTCACGCTATTGATCCGCAGACGCAGGCTTTTCAGGCTGGGCATTGGTTACTCTCCCGCAGGCCCAATCTTAGGCGAAGCTTTTGGCGAAGCTATCAAGGAAGGCAATCAGCTTCGCTTCCGTATCCTTCTTGATCTCACGATCATTGCGGATGCTGGCAACGATATCCGGCGCAGTCGCCTTCATTTCGCTCAGCAGGCGGCTTTCGAAATCGCCAACCTTGTTCAGCGGCAGGCGATCCAGATAACCACGTGTACCGGCGAAAATCGCGATCACCTGATCTTCAACCGCGACAGGCTTGAATTGCGGCTGCTTCAGCAATTCCGTGAGCCGCGCCCCACGCGCCAGCAGCGCCTGGGTGGAGGCATCCAGATCCGAAGAAAACTGCGCGAAGGCCGCCATTTCGCGGTACTGCGCGAGTTCCAGCTTGATCTTGCCGGCCACCTGCTTCATCGCCTTGATCTGCGCCGCAGAACCGACGCGGGAGACCGAAAGACCGACATTCACCGCAGGACGGATGCCTTTGAAGAACAATTCCGTTTCCAGGAAGATCTGACCATCCGTGATCGAAATCACGTTCGTCGGAATATAGGCCGAAACGTCACCCGCCTGGGTTTCAATAACCGGCAGCGCCGTCAGTGATCCATTGCCCGCTTCATCACCCATCTTCGCCGCACGCTCCAGCAGGCGCGAATGCAGGTAGAAGACGTCACCCGGATAGGCTTCGCGGCCCGGCGGACGGCGCAGCAACAGCGACATCTGGCGATAGGCAACGGCCTGCTTTGAAAGGTCATCATAGAAAATGACCGCATGCATGCCATTGTCGCGGAAATATTCACCCATGGCGCAGCCCGTATAGGGCGCCAGGAACTGCATCGGCGCCGGATCGGAAGCGGTGGCGGCAACGATGATGGAATATTGCAGCGCGCCCTGTTCTTCCAGCGTCTTCACCAACTGGGCGACAGTGGAACGCTTCTGACCAATGGCGACATAGATGCAATAAAGCTTCTTCGATTCATCATCTCCAGCATTGATGGTCTTCTGGTTGATGATGGTGTCCACGATAACGGCGGTCTTGCCGGTCTGGCGGTCACCGATGATCAGCTCACGCTGGCCACGGCCAATCGGGATCAGGGCGTCAATCGCCTTGATGCCGGTCTGCATTGGTTCATGCACGGACTTGCGCGGAATAATGCCAGGCGCCTTCACCTCGGCGCGCATGCGCACCACGTCGGTCAGCGGGCCCTTGCCGTCAATCGGGTTGCCAAGGCCATCCACAACGCGACCGAGTAGACCCTTGCCCACTGGCACGTCCACAATGTCACCGGTACGGCTGACCGTATCGCCTTCCTTCACCGAAAGGTCAGACCCAAAGATCACGACGCCTACATTGTCGGTTTCAAGGTTCAGCGCCATGCCCTTCACGCCGGAAGCTGGGAAATCCACCAGCTCACCGGCCATGACATTCTGCAGGCCATAAACACGGGCGATGCCATCGCCCACGGTCAGCACCGTGCCAACCTCAGCGACATTCGCTTCAGCGTCAAAGCCAGCGATCTGCTGCTTGAGGATTTCCGAAATTTCAGCCGGACGGATTTCCATGGTCAGGCAGCCCCCTTCATGGCGTATTGCAAACGTTGCAACTTGGATTTGATGGAATTGTCGTAAAGGCGGGAACCGATCCGAACGATCAGCCCACCCAGGATGGATTTGTCCACTGTCTCAGACAGGCGAACATTGGAATAGCCAGCTTCCGTCAGCCGCGCGACAATCTGCGTGCGCTGCGTATCGGTCAGGCTATGCGCGGTGGTTACTTCTGCGGTTTGCTGGCCGCGGCGGGCGGCGATCAGCCCACCAAAAGCCTGCGCCACCGCCGGCAGCGCCGCCAAGCGCCGATTGGCGATCAAGACGCCAACCAGGTTGCGCACCTCACCAGTGATGCCGGCACTGTCCAAAACCTTGAACATGCGGTCACGCTGAAGGGCGGCATTGAAGCGCGGATCGGCGATGAAGCCGCGCATATCGCCATTGTCGCGGCAGAGTGCGAAAAGCGCTTCAAGTTCCGTGCCGATGCGGTCCACGGCGCCGGGATCGGTCGCGCGCTTATCATCGGCAAGGTCTAGCAGCGCCTTGGCGTAGCGCGCAGCAAAGCCCATAGCGCGTGGCGCCGAAGGCGAGGCCTTTTCAAGGGTTTGGTCTGTGGCAGCCACGGGTGATCCCGGTCCTGTTCTTGCGCGATATTGACGAGGGGCCGGGAGAGCGTCCCGAACGCGGGCGGGCGTTACCATAGGGTTTACCGCACCGCAACCGAGCGCGCGGCATTTTCCGCGCGCTTTCGCATCATTCTCCCAAAATCAGCGCCGAAGAGCCTGCTTGACAGCGCTTCGCCGAACCCCGCAGGCTTTTTACCATAAGTGGCCGCTTGCCCAGAGAACAAGGAAACGCCCAGTCCATGAAACCAGAAATCACCCGCCGCGCAGCGCTTTTGGTGGGCGGCGCGGCGGCGCTGCTCCCGCTTCGTCCTGCCTTCGCCGCCTTTCCGGAACGCGCCATCACGCTTTCGGTCAGTTTTCCACCTGGTGGCGCCACCGATATCCTGGCCCGAATCCTGGCCCCACCGCTCAGTGAGGCGCTGGGCAGGCCAATCGTGATCGAGAATCGCGGCGGCGCCGGGGCCAATATCGGCATTGGCCATGTCGCCCGCGCGGCGGCGGATGGCTATACGCTGCTGGTCACCTCCAGCGCTTTCGTCGTCAATCCAAGCCTTTACCGGAACCCGCCCTATGATCCCTTCCGGGATTTTGCGCCCATCAGCACGCTTGGCGCTTCCCCCAATGTGCTGGCGGTGCGCCCCAATGGCGGCATTGCCTCGCTTCAGGATTTGATCACCCAGGCCAAGGCCAATCCGGACAAGTTCAACTATGCCAGCCCTGGGATTGGCACCACGCCGCATCTGGCGGGCGAATTGCTGAAGCTGCGCGCCGGGTTTGAAATGCAGCACGTGCCCTTCAGCGGCGCCGGCCCGGCAACCCAGGCCGCCCTGGCCGGCACCACCCAGGTGATCAGCGCGGCGCAGGGTTCGGTCATGGCGCAGCTGCGTTCGGGCGAATTGCGCGCCATTGTGCAAACTGGTGCCAAGCGCGCGGCTGATCTGCCCGATGTGCCAACCCAGGAAGAATTGGGCATCAAGGATGCGAATTCCGAGACCTTCCTGGCGCTTTTCGCCCCCGCCGCCACGCCAGCGCCGATCCAGGAATTGCTGGCGCGGGAGGTGGTGAAGGTGCTGCAACGCCCGGATGTGCAAGAACGCTACCGCCAGGCCGGCGCCCCGGTAGTGGGTGGGGGCCCGGAGGAACTTCGCGCCCGGGTCGCGCGGGAAGTGCCGATCTGGCGGGAAGTGATCCAGGTGTCGAAAATCAGCGTCCAGTAAAATCAGGGCTTTACCGGAATAGGCGGGACAGGTTCAGCCGGCGCCGGGGCGGAAAGCCCGGCGCAGAGAAAGGGCAGAATTTGTTCCACCGCCTTGGCGAAATCACCCGAATCACAGACACCGCCGGACATCACCTCCAACCTGCCAGAACGCAGCAGGGTGTAGCGATAGGCGCCCATCATGAAATAGAGCCGCCAATACAACACCTCAGGCGGCAAATGCGGCAGCACCAGGCGGAAGGCTTCCACATAGGCGAGTGTGGTGTCGTCATAGACCGTGCTCAGCACTTCCCGTGATATATCATCGGGTTCCGTATTCAGCCTAGCATGCATGCGCATGGTGGCACGGCCTTCGGGGGTTTTGCCATTCAGCATGAAGGGCGTGACAAAGGCGCGCACCAGCACTTCAAGCGGCACGCGGCCATCCGGCCAGGTGGCCTTGGCGCCCTCCAAAGCCCGGCGCCGGGCTGCCGTGACCTGCTCCGCCCCGCGCAAATAGGCCGCACGAAACAAATCCCGCTTGGACCCGAAATAGTAATGGAGCTGCGCCAGATTGACCCCGGCGGCGAGCGCAATCGCGCGGGTGGAGGCCCCGGCATAGCCATGATCGGCAAAGAGCATCTGCGCGACATCCAAAATCCGGTCGCGCACACTGGCCGAAGGGTCAATCGGGGCAAGCAGGCTGGTCATGGGCTCCGCGCTTTTGGTCAGGCGACCGATACGCTCAATCTAGGCCGATTCGCGTCCAGGGCAACCAGGAACGGCTAGATTGACGAAAATCAGCCGTGGCGGTATTTGGTCAGACGACTGATTTGTAAGGGGCTGGCTAGGCAGCATGCCCAGACTGCCGAAGGCCCCCGATCGCCGGAGGAAGCCGTGGCATGAGCGCAGCGCAGGAAATCGCCCAATCCCCCTATTTCGGCGGTGAGGCCCCGGCGGATCGGGCACGGCGCATCGCGCCCATCATCGCGGCTTGCGCCAACCAGATTGAACGCGACCGTGCGCTGCCCCAGGAATTGCTGGATGCGCTGCATGGCGCGGCGCTATTCCGCACCCTGCTGCCGCGTGCCTTCCGGGGTGAGGAAGTGCCGCTGCATGATTTCGTGCAGATGCAAATCGTCATCGCCGCCGCCGATGCCAGCACCGCTTGGTGCGTAGGGCAGGCTTCCGGCTGCTCCATGGCGGCGGCCTATCTGAAGCCCGAAATCGCCTATGAAATCTGGGGCGCTGATCCGCGTGCCGTGCTCGCCTGGGGCATGGGGCCGGCTTCCCGCGCCGTGGTGGTGGATGGCGGCTATCTGGTCACTGGCAAGTGGCATTTTGCCAGCGGCAGCCGGCACTGCACCTGGCTCGGCGGCCATTGCAAGGTTGTGGAACGCGACGGGTCGCTTCGCGCCGATGCGGAAGGCACGCCGATAGACCGCACCATGCTGTTCAAGCGTGAAGTGCCCAAGATCACCGATAATTGGCGCGTGATGGGCCTGCGCGGCACTGGCAGCGACACGTATGAGGTGACGGATCTTTTCGTGCCGGATGACTACACGGTGCAGCGTGATTTGCCGGCCAATCGGCAGACCGGCGGTTCATTGTATCACTTCACCACCACGCATGCCTATGCGGCGGGCTTTGCCGGCGTGGCGCTTGGGGTTTGTCGTGGCATGCTTGATGATTTCATCAAATTGGCTGCGGACAAAACCCCGGCGGCGTCCACGCGCCCGATGCGCGACAGCCATGTCATTCAAAGCCTTGTCGCGCGGTCAGAAGCGCGCTGGCGTTCTGCGCGCAGCCTGCTGCTTGATACGTTGCGTGATTGCTGGCCGCGTGCGGAAGCGGGACTTGAGATGACGAATGATGAACGCGTTTCCATTCGCTTGGCTTCCACCTTCGCCATTCAGACCTCGCGCGAGTTGGTTGAGATCATCTATCAGGAAGCCGGCTCCACCGCGATTTTCGAAGACAATCCCTTTGAGCGACGCTTCCGCGACATTCATGCGGTCAGCCAACAGGTGCAAGGCCGCAGCGCGCATTTCGAAGCGGTGGGCCAGCATCTGCTGGGGCAAACGCCGCATGCGCGCTTCCTTTAAAATACGGCACGGAGGAAAACGATATGGGTTTGCAAGGTCTGAACCACTACACGCTTCGTCCGGTGGATCTGGAAGCCACCAAGGATTTTTATGAGAAGGTGCTGGGGCTTGAACTGGGCTATCGCCCGCCGCTGACCTTCCCTGGTTATTGGCTTTATTGCGGCGACAACCCGACCGTGCATCTGATTGGTGACCGCCAGGGGGAAGAAGGGCTACCGGAACGCAAGGTTGGCCACACTGGTCTGGTTGATCACATCGCCTTTTCCTGCACCGGGCTTGCCGCCATGCGCGCGCATTTGGACAAGCACAAGGTGACCTATACGGCGCGCGTCATCCCGCGCGATCGGCAGACGCAAATCTTCCTGCATGATCCCAATGGCGTGGCGGTGGAATTGAATTACCCGCCCGAAGAAACCCCGCCGGACTGAACCGGCGCCTCGCAAAACAGGCGGTGCAGCGTGTGCAGCACCGCCTCGGCCTTTGGGTCAGCCAGGCGATAGTAGATTACTGTCCCGGCGCGGCGCGTCGTGACCAGCCCTTCATCACGCAGCAAGGCCAAATGCTGCGAGAGCGCGGATTGCGAAAGCCCGACATTGGCGGCCAAGTCATTGACTGATTTCTCGCCCGCCGCGACCAGGTCACACAGCACCAAAAGCCGCCTTTCATTGGCCAAGGCACGCAAAAGCCGCGCCGCCAGCGCGGCATTTTCGGCAAGCCGCGCCGCATCATCCGCTTCGCGAGAAGGGCTCAACAGGTCGCTCATGCGGCGAGCCTAAACCTTTGCGTGTGGCAGGACCATGGCGGCTTGACAGAGGTGAGTTATGTTATATTATAACATTCCATAACCACTCCATAGGCCCCTGCCCATGCTTCGCCGCGCCTTGCTTCTCACCCCCGCCCTGCTACTGGTCAGGCCCGCCCTGGCCCAACAAAGGCTTTCAGTGGTCGCTTCCTTCTCAATCCTCGCGGATATGACACGCCAGATCGGCGGGGATCGCATCACGCTCCGCGCCATTGCCGGGCCGGATCAGGATGCGCATGTCTTTCAGCCCAAGCCATCGGACGCCGCCGCGCTGACCAATGCCGCGGTCGTGATCCGCAATGGCCTAGGCTTTGAAGGCTGGCTGGATCGCATGATCCGGTCTTCCGGCTTCAAGGGCGGGCTGGTCACCACCACCGATGGCATCACGCCCCGCATGATGCAGGCGCATGCCCACCACGGGCATGACCATGGCGGCGCGGGGCGGCGGCATAACCATTCCGTCGGACCACGCCAGGTGCCGGACCCGCATGCTTGGCAGGATTTGGGTCTGGCGCAGCATTATATCCGCAACATCACTGGTGGGCTGGTCGCCGCCGATCCGGGTGGTGAAGCGCTGTATCGCCGCAACGCGGAAGCCTATGCCGCGCGGCTGGCCACGCTCGACCAATGGGTGCGCGCGGAAATCGCCAAAGTGCCGGCAGCGCGCCGCAAGATTGTCACCAGCCACGACGCCTTTGGCTATTTTGGCGATGCTTATGGTGTCCGCTTCCTCGCCCCCCAGGGCGTTTCCACGGAAGCCGAGCCCTCAGCCGCTGAAGTCGGGCGGCTGATCCGCCAGATCAAGGCTGAGAGTATCACCGCGCTTTTCATGGAAAACATGAGCAATCCTGCAACCCTGCAACGCATCGCACAGGAAACTGGCTTGCGGGTGCGTGGCCGGCTTTTTGCCGATGCGCTTTCTGCCGAGACCGGCCCTGCGCCAGCCTATGAAGCGATGTTCCGACACAATCTTTCCCTGATGGTGCCGGCGATACGGGGAGACGCCGCATGATCATGACCAGCCTTCGCAACCTGGCCTTTGGCGCGATTGCAAGCCTTGGCGCCCTGACCACAGCCCAGGCCCAGGGCTTCACCCCGCATGTTTCGGGCGAGGCTGATCTTGGCCTCTATGGCGTTTCTACCTTCAACGCCAAGGATTCCGCCCGGCGCGGCACCAGCCTTTATCTTTTCGGTGAAGTCGCCACCGGCTTTCACATCGCGCCCGGGCTTTCGCTGCAAACCGTGGTGGCGTTTGAACCGATCGGCGAAGGCGACGCCTTGGGCGGCTTCCCGATGGATGGCGTCATCGGCTTTCGCCGCCAATCCGCCTTTCTGGAAGCGTTTTTCGCGGAATGGAAACCGGATGATGCCCTCACGCTTTATGGCGGGCGCTTCGTCGCACCCTTCAGCCGCGGCCATCATGACTT
>CAMCZJ010000050.1 GCA_945886995.1 Asaia bogorensis | reverse complement strand
GGTAGGCATTCTGGGTCCGCCAGAGGCAGTTCTGGACCTGGCCCAACGCCTAGTCGCGGTATGTCCGCTATTGCCATCAAGCCTCAGCCTGGCTGCCGAAGCCTTGAGCCTTGCCACTGGACAGCCCCCGGCCCCGCGCCGGCGCGGGGCGCCGGATACCTCGGACGCTGATACGCTGGAGGCCTGCTTCACGCTTGCCATCGGGCATTTGCTGGAGGTTGCGTCCCATTACGCCCCGATGGCCCGCGCCGGCACTGAGATGGAGGGCGTTCATCAATTGCGGGTCGCGATGCGGCGCCTGAGATCGGTTCTCAAGGTGTTCCGCCCAGTCACGGATGCGCCGCAAGGCCGCGCGCTGGATGAGGCTTTGAAAGGGTTTCTGAAGCTACTTGGGCCGGCACGGGATTGGGATGTGTTTTTGGCCGGGATCGGGGCGGAGATGGCTGATCTTTTGCCGGATGATCGCCGCATGCGGGCCTTGCTGCGTGCGGCAGAAGCGGAACGCCAAACAGCCTATAAGGGTCTTGCTGAAGCGCTGGACGGGCCCGCCTGGCGCGCGTTGCTGCTGGCCGGCATCGCCTTCGTGCTCCGCAAACCCTGGCGTGACGGGGCTGATCCCGAAAGGCTTGAGCGCTTGGAGGCCCCACCACAGGATTTTGCCGCGCTTGTATTGGGAAAGCGCTGGCGCAAATTGCGCAAGGCAGGCGAAGACATCGAGGAGCTGGAGCCCGAAGCGCTGCATGAACTTCGCCTTGATGCAAAGCGCCTGCGTTATGCCGCCGAGGTATTTTCTCCAATTTTCCCAAGCAAGGCGACACGCCGGTTCCAGCGGAACCTTTCTGCATTGCAGGAGGAATTGGGGCTGAGCAATGATGCCTCGGTCGCGCGCGGTTTGGTACAGCATCTTGACCGCGACAAGGATACGGGCCGCGCTTGGGCTATCGGCGTGGTGGAGGGCTGGTGCCTCGCGCGCTCGGCCGCGGATCGTGATGCCATTCTTGACGCTTGGGAAAGACTGAAGGGCAAAGACTCATTCTGGTCAGAGGATTAGCCCTTGGTCTTCGTGTTTTTTGCGATGTTGCCTCATTTATTTTACATTTTTGACCGTTGTCGCGTGGCACGAGTTTCGGTTATTCCTCGCGCGTGCGTGAACCAAGGCGTATCTTTAAGGGAAGGCAAATGGGCCCCCGCTTCGGCGGTTCTGGGCTTGGCCTCGCCTGCGCCATAGTCGCGGCGCTTTTCCTGGGTTTTGGCTTACCTTCCAATCTTTTCGGTTCTGCCCCGGCGGATCGGCCCCTCACGGCCGGGGCCGCGCAGATCCGCGTTTTCGATGGCGAGACCCTTGGCTTGGGCGACCGTATCATTCGGCTTTCCGGCATAGCCGCACCAGCGCGGGGTGAAGCTTGCGGTGGGGAAGCGGCGCGCCGGGATTGTGGTGTGGCGGCGGCGGCGGTTCTGGCGGCGCTGGTGCAGGGCCATGATGTTACCTGCCGGATTGAGGGCCATGACGGATTCCGCCGCGGGCTGGGCCGCTGCATCGCGGGCGGGCGGGATGTGAATGCGGCGATGGTGGAAACGGGCTTCGCCCTGGCATCTGCTTCGGTGCTGCGCCCCTTGGAAGTGGCAGCGCGCGATGGGCGGCAGGGGCTTTGGGCCGATGGCAGTGTGATGCCGGCGGATTGGCGCCGGCGCTGATCATCAGGCCCGGGTGGCACATTCTGCACAGCCTGTGGTTTCCCGCCCATCTTCAAGGTCGCTTTACGATTTCGGCCTAACCTTACCCCCATCACCAGTGCCTGGGTTTGCCAATCGCACCACTCCGCCCTTATCCTGCATCGCACCATAATTTCGCGCGACCGCTTTTGAAGGCGGCGCGTTTGTTCTGAGGAAGACACGCATGAGCACCAAGCCCCAGGGGTCCATCACCATCACGCTGGATGGCACCAACAAGAGCACGACCTTGCCGCTGCTGGGTGGCACGCTGGGGCCGAATGTTGCGGATATCCGCAAGCTTTATGGCGATCTTGGGATTTTCACCTTTGACCCCGGCTATGGCGCGACCGCTTCCTGCGAAAGCACCATCACCTATATTGATGGCGATGCCGGCATCCTGCTCTATCGCGGCTATCCGATTGATCAATTGGCCGAAAAATCGAGCTTCCTGGAAATTTCCTATCTGCTGCTGAATGGCGATCTGCCCAATGCCGCGCAGTATGAGGAATTCCGCAAGGGTGTGACCTATCACACCATGCTGCATGAACAGCTGCGCCGCTTTTTTGACGGCTTCCGCCGCGACGCGCACCCGATGGCGATAATGTGCGGAGTGGTCGGCGCTTTGGCGGCCTTCTATCACGACAATCTTGACATCAATGATGCGCGGCAGCGTGAAATCGCCGCCTTCCGCCTGATTGCGAAAGTGCCGACCATTGCGGCCTGGGCCTATAAGTATTCCATCGGCCAGCCCTTCATGTATCCGCGCAATGATCTGAGCTATGCGGAAAACTTCCTGTATATGCTGAACGCCGTGCCGGCCGAGCCCTGGGTGAATAACCCGATCCTGGCGCGCGCGATGGACCGCATCATGATCCTGCATGCGGATCATGAACAGAATGCCTCCACCAGCACGGTGCGGCTGGCCGGTTCCACCGGCGCCAATCCCTTTGCTTGTATCGCGGCAGGTATCGCCGCCCTTTGGGGTCCGGCGCATGGTGGTGCCAATGAAGCGGTGCTGAAAATGCTCGCCGAAATTGGGCATCCCAAGAATATTCCTGGCTTCATCAGCGAAGTGAAGGACAAGAACAGCCACACCAAACTGATGGGCTTCGGCCACCGGGTCTATAAAAACTTCGACCCGCGCGCGAAGATCATGAAGGAAACCTGCCACGAAGTGCTGGCGGAACTTGGCATCAAGAATGAACCGCTATTGGATATGGCGATGGAAATGGAACGCATCGCGCTTTCCGATGATTATTTCGTCAGCCGGAAGCTTTATCCGAATGTGGATTTCTATTCGGGCATCATTCTGAAGGCGATGGGCATTCCGACCCATATGTTCACCGTGCTGTTTGCCGTGGCGCGCACGGTGGGCTGGGTGAGCCAGTGGAAGGAACTGATCGAAGACCCAAGCCAGCGCATTGGCCGCCCCCGCCAGGTTTACAGCGGCGCTGCCGAACGGCCCTTCGTGCCGATGGCGCTCAGGACCTGAGCGCCTGATCGGCGAAGGCCGAAGGCCGGAGCCGTGAATCAGTCGCTCCACACAAGCGCCTGATCGGCGAAGGCCGAAGGCCGGAGCCGTGAATCAGCCGCTCCACCCAAGCGCCTGATCGGCGAAGGCCGAAGGCCGGAGCCGTGAATCAGTCGCCTTTCTTTTACCATGGGGTGATCCGCTAAATTGGATCACTCCATAATGTTCGGTTCCAGCCTTAAGCTTCTGTCAGGAAACTTGTCCTCTAATTTTTAAGTTTATTGTGCAACCATAAGGGTATGGACGCATCCGACACCATCAACCCAAAGCCGAAAATTCGTTTGAATTTGTCGCCGAATATTGGTAATGCGGCCCTAGCGTTAACCTTTCATTCATCTTTTCACCCTAGGGTACCTAGCATGATCAGTCTGAATTCCATGGCTTCCGTCGCTCAGGAAATTGGCGTTAACTCCGTCATCCTGAAGCCTCGCGCTCCGGTTGAGCCTGTTGATGCTGTGCAGGCCAGCAGCCAGGGCCAGACCCAACAGCGCATGCTGGAAGCCGTGCCCGCCGCGCCGGCCAATCCGCTGCCGCGCGGTTCGCTGCTCGACCTGCGCGTCTAAGCACTTAAAAACCGCGTTTCGGGCGAAGCTGCCGATCTGGTGGGTTTAGCTAGCCGTGTTTGCTCTTCAGGCGCCGGCCAATTCCTGAACGACTGCGTGCATGACGGATTGAAACATCTCAGGCGTTAGGCGGCGCGTTGAGGTATTGTAGCGGCTCACGTGATAGGAATCGGCCAGGATCAGCCCATCGGGCAGTTGGTGCCGCGCGCCATGGCTGAAGGCAAAACGTGAGGCCGGAATCGCCCTGGCACGGAGCAGCGCATTATGCGCCACCACCCCCAAAGCCAGTACCACGCGCAAGCCCGGCATGCCGGCAAGCTCGGCCTTCAGAAAATCATTGCAGGCGCGGATTTCTGCCGGCAGCGGCAGATTTTCCGGCGGCACGCAGCGCACCGCATTTGCGATTCGGCAGCCAGTCAGTTCCATGCCGTCCTTCGGGTCTTCCCGATAGGCGCCGCGGGCTAGACCATATTCCAGCAAGGTCGAGTAAAGCAGCTTGCCGGCATAATCCCCTGTGAAGGGCCGCCCGGTGCGGTTCGCGCCGCGCACCCCGGGCGCCAAGCCCAATATCAGCAGCGGCGCTGCATGCGGGCCCCAGCTTGGGACGGGGGCGTTGTGCCAGCCAGGTTCCTTGGCACGATTCGCCGCGCGGTACTCCGCAAGCCTTGGGCAAAGTGGGCAATCGCGCCCCGGTGCTGACACATGGTCGCTTCGCATTCGCTCAGCCGACATGCTCTAAACCTTTCTTTGGCCACATTTTCCGAGCCGCCAAGCGATTCCACTTGGCTTGAAAATGCTCCGCCGCAGCGCTCATTCAGGCTCGATATCCGGCGTCTCACCATAGGGGTCGGCCGGGGTGGCGCGGCTTGGTCTGGCGGGGGCGCCATTGGTGGGCAGCGTTGCAGGGCGCGGGCGGGCCTCTGCCGGGGCGCGGCGGGCGATTTCTGGCCCAATATCGGCCAATTCCAGAAAGCCATCAGCCTGGCGGCGCAATTCATCGGCGATCATCGGCGGCTGGCTTTCCATGGTGGATACCACCGTCACCTTGACCCCTTGGCGCTGCACGGCTTCCACCACACGGCGGAAATCGCCATCGCCGGAAACCAGAACCGCATGGTCCAGATGCGGTGCCAATTCCATCATATCCACGGCCAATTCGATATCCATATTGCCCTTGATCCGGCGCCGCCCGGATGGGTCCGCCTGTTCCTTGGCGGGCTTGGTCACCACGCGCCAGCCATTATAGGCCAGCCAATCGGTCAGCGGGCGAAGGGGTGAGTAATCCTCGGTCTCGATCAGCGCGGTATAGTAGCAGGCACGCACCAGATAGGTGGAGCCGCCGAAAAACCGCAACATGGCGGCGAAATCAACCTCGAACCCTAAGGCCCTTGTGGCGTAGTAGAGATTGGCCCCATCAACGAAAAGGCCAACGCGTTCCAGGCCAGCCTGGCGCCGAGCAACATGAGCAGACATCAAATGATCCTCAATGGTTCGAAACAAGCGTTCAAATACGGACATTTTTGTTACACTAAAAATTCTGGGCTGTCATGCCCAGTGTCCCGGAGCATTTTCAAGCCAAGCGGAATCGCTTGGCGACTCGGAAAATGCGACCAACACTTGAGCATTTTCAAGCCAAGCGGAAGCGCTTGGCGACTCGGAAAATGCGACCGACACTTGAGCATTTTCAAGCCAAGCGGAAGCGCTTGGCGGCTCGGAAAATGCGACCAAACAAAGGCTTAGCGCATGTCGGTTGAGCGGATGCGAAGCGGAGAGGCGCTTATCGCGATTGGCGCCAACCTGCCGGCGGGTGATGGCGCGCCGCCGCTTGAAAGCTGCAAGGCCGCCTTGGCGGCGCTTGATGCCTTGCCGGGGCTGCGCGTGGTGGCGGTGTCCCGCTGGTGGGAAAGCGCACCCATCCCCCCCAATCCAGCCGCACCGCGCTATGTGAATGGCGTCGCTTTGCTGGAAGGCGCGGCTGACCCTGAGCGGCTGCTCGCCGCGCTGCAAGCCATTGAAAACGCCGCCGGGCGCACCCGCCCCTACCCCAATGCGCCGCGCGTGCTCGACCTTGATATCATTGACCTGGATGGGCTGGTGAGGGATGCGCCAGATCCTGTGCTGCCCCATCCGCGCGCCCATCTGCGCGGCTTTGTTCTGTATCCCCTGGCCGAGGTAGCGCCTGACTGGGTGCATCCGCGCCTCAAGCAGCCTGTCGCGGCGCTGATCGCTGGCCTGCCGGCGCAGGATTTGCGGCCCCTTCCCCCCGCATGAGGCCCCAGGCGCTTGAAATCCTTGCAAAGCGGCACCGGGGGGACTATCTGAACTGAAGAACCGGTCCAGCCGGGCGCCCGGCCCCCGCCGCGCGCCCCTTTTGTTTTTGGAGCCCTCATGGCGCGCGTCACCGTTGAAGATTGCATCGAAAAAATCCCGAACCGCTTTGAACTCGTGCTGATGGCCGCGCAGCGTGCGCGCAATATCAGCCGCGGGGAGCAGATCGCGGTGGATCGCGACAATGACAAGAACCCGGTTGTGGCGCTGCGCGAAATCGCCGAGGAAAAGGCCGATCTTCCGTCTTTGGAAGCTGATCTGATCAAATCCTTGCAGCGCGCGCCGGAGCCCGAGCCCGCCGAGGAAGAAGTAATTGACCTGATCGCGACCGATGAAAACATCTTCGGCATCATGGATGTGCAGGAAGAAGCCCTGCCCGAAGCCGGCGCCGAAGACATGGCGCCCGATGATCTGGAAGCCGCCATCGCCGCCGAACTTGGCGGCAAGCGATAGGAAGGCCGATGGGGCGAAGCAACAGCACCCGCTTCCCCCTGGATTTTCCCCGCGCGCCTGAAGGACTGGCCGCGGGGCGCGCAGTTTCGCCCGGCGCTGAGCTTGCCTCCCGCGTTGTGGCCTATGATCCGCGCACTGATGCGACGCTGATCACCGCGGCCTATGACATGGCCGCCGAAGCCCATGCGCCGCAGCGGCGCGATGATGGGCAGCCCTATATCGTGCATCCCTTGGCGGTTGCGGAAATCCTGGCTGGCTATCGGCTGGATACCGGTTCGATCATCACCGCGCTATTGCATGACACGGTTGAGGATACGTCGCTCAAGCTTGGGGATATCGAAAGCCGCTTTGGCAAGGAAGTGGCGCGGCTGGTGGATGGCGTCACCAAGCTGACGCGGCTTGAATTGCAATCGGAACGCACCAAGCAGGCTGAGAATTTCCGTAAACTTGTGCTGGCGATGAGCGAGGATATCCGCGTGCTGCTGATCAAGCTCGCGGATCGGCTGCATAACATGCGGACCATCTCAGGGATGCCGCAGCCGGAACGCCGCCGCAAGCAGGCGCGGGAGACGCTGGAAATCTACGCGCCGCTGGCCGAGCGCATCGGCATGGATGCGCTGAAGACGGAGTTGGAGACCCTTTCCTTCCGCGAAATGAATGCGGAAGCCTGGCAGACCATCGCCGCGCGCCTGACTTATCTGCGTGGCCAGGGCGCTGATTTGATCGAGGAGATCGAGGCGGATTTGCGCCGCGTTTTGGCCGATGCCGATGTGACGGTGGTGGATATTCAGGGGCGGGAGAAATCGCCCTATTCCATTTGGCTCAAGATGCAGAAGAAGAATGTCGCCTTCGAGCAATTATCCGATATCATGGCCTTCCGCATCATTGTGCCGGAAAAGGGCGATTGCTACGCGGCACTTGGCGCCATTCATTCCGCCTATCGCGTGGTGCCGGGCCGCTTCAAGGATTGGATTTCAACACCCAAGACCAATGGCTACCAAAGCCTGCATACGGGTGTCACGGTGCCGGAACGGCGCAATGCCAAGATTGAAGTGCAAATCCGCACCAAGGAAATGCATGATATTGCGGAAAATGGTGTGGCCGCGCATTGGAGCTATAAGCAAGGCCCGGCATCGGGGCGGGATAAGAAGCGCTATCCTTGGGTGCGCGATCTGCTCGAAATCCTGGAAACCGCCGCTGAGCCGCAGGAATTCCTGGAACATACCAAGCTTGAACTGCATCGCGATCGGGTTTTTTGCTTCACGCCAAAGGGTGATCTGATCGAATTGCCGCGCGGTGCGACGCCCGTTGACTTCGCCTATGAAGTGCATAGCCAAGTGGGCGATACCACTGTCGGCGCCAAGGTGAATGGCAAGATCGTGCCGCTCCGCCATGTGCTGGAAAATGGCGATCAGGTGGAAATCATCACCGCGCGCGGCGGCACGCCCAATCCAGGGTGGGAGCGTTTTGTTGTCACCGGCAAGGCGCGGGCGCGTATCCGGCGTGTCAATCACGCGCGCCAACGTTCGGAACAACGCGAAGAAGGCCGCAGCGCCATTGCCAAGGCGTTTCGCGCGGCGGGACTCGATTTTTCGGAGAAGCTTGCTGAACCTGCACTCAAGCCGCTGAAGCAGGCGGATTTTGAGGCGATGTGCGTGGCCGTTGCCAGCGGCAATCTTTCACCGCGCGATGTGCTGCATGCCGCCGTGCCGGAATTGCGCGCCGGCCCCAGGGGCGCGGACCCGCTACCGCTGGCACGCCCGCGCGGGCGGCTTGGCGCCGGGCCGACGCTGATGCCAGGCAAGGCGGAACGCCAATCCGCAGCGAAGCGGGATGCTGCCATGGGGGTGCGCGGCCTGGTCACCGGCATGGCGGTTAGTTTCGCTGGCTGCTGCCACCCGCTGCCCGGGGACCGCATTCTGGGCATTGTCACCACCGGGCGAGGGGTCACGATTCATCGCCAGGATTGCCATGGGCTTCAGGCTTTTGCCGCAACACCTGAGCGCTTCATTGATGTGGATTGGGATTATGAGGGCGCCACCAAGGGCACGCATGTCGCGCGGGTGGAATTGGTGGCGGAAAATCGCCCCGATGCCCTGGCCGGCATCACCACGGCGATTGCCCGGCAGGAAGGGGCGGTGAGCAGCCTGCGCATTACCAATCGTGCCGCCGAATGGTGCGAAGTGCTGGTGGATGTGGAAGTGCGCGATATCTCTCACCTTACCGCCGTGCTGGCGGCGCTACGCGCCTGCCCCGGCGTCACGCAGGTGGAACGCGGTAAGGGTTAGGGCTTCCCATGATTATCGGTATCGGGTCGGATATTCTGGATATCCGGCGCATTGAACGCACCATTGAACGCCATGGCGAGCGTTTTCTGGAGCGGATCTTCACCACAGCGGAGCGCGCGAAAGCGGAGAAGCGCACGGAACGCATCCGTGCCGCCACCTATGCCAAGCGCTTCGCGGCCAAGGAAGCCGCTTCCAAGGCGCTTGGCACCGGCTTTCGCGCCGGCGTCTTTTGGCGGGATTTGGGCGTGGTGAACCTGCCATCCGGCCAGCCTACGCTGCGATTGACGGGGGGCGCGGCTGAGCGGCTTAAGGCCATCACCCCGGCGGGCCATGGGGCGGTGATTGCGCTTACCATGACCGATGAATTTCCCTATGCCCAGGCGATGGTGGTCATCACCGCCGTGCCGCTTCCTTGATGGGGCCGATGGCGCCACTAGAACCCGCCTGGCGCGGATGCGCGCGGCAGACAGGTACTGGTTTAATGCTTGGGCGCATTTTCCGAGCCGCCAAGCGATTTCACTTGGCCTGAAAATGCTCTAAGTCCTGACACGCCCCGGCAGTTTCGCCGCGGTGTTCTTGCGCCGAAATGGCGAAGCTTTTGGAAGTGACATGGCCTCGAAGAACTCAGGCGGCTGGCTGGAAAGCGTGAAAACCATCATCTATGCGGCGCTGATCGCGGTTGGCATCCGCACGGTGGCGTTCGAGCCTTTCAATATCCCATCGGGTTCCATGATCCCTTCCCTGCTGGTTGGGGATTATCTTTTTGTCTCTAAATTTTCCTATGGCTATTCGCGCCATTCCATGCCCTTCAGCCCCAATCTTTTCGAAGGGCGTATTTTCGCCTCCCCCCCAAAGCGCGGTGATGTTGCGGTGTTCAAGCTGCCGCGTGATGGCAGCACGGATTACATCAAGCGCATCATCGGCCTACCTGGGGATCGCGTGCAGATGCGCGCGGGCATTCTGTATTTGAATGGCGCGCCGGTGCGGCGGGATTTGCTTGGCCCCTATACGGTGGAAGGCGATGGCCCGCGCATCACGGTGCGGCGCTTCCGCGAATTCCTGCCTGCCATTGATGGCGCGCCGGGTGTCGCGCATGACATTCTGGAAGCATCCGATGATGCGCCCTTGGATAACACGCCGGAATTCCGCGTGCCTGCGGGGCATGTTTTCGCCATGGGCGATAATCGTGACAATAGCCTGGATAGCCGCGCGATGAATGCCGTTGGCTTCATCCCGATTGAGAATCTGGTCGGGCGCGCGGAGTTCATTTTCTTCTCCGTGGATGGCTCGGCTTCCTGGTGGCAGGTGTGGAATTGGCCCTTTGCCATTCGCTGGTCTCGGCTTTTCAGCGCTGTCAGATGATACGCCGCACGGAGTGTTTTCAAGCCAAGTGGAATCACTTGGCGACTCGGACAATACGACCAGACAAAAATGTAGTGTGGTTCCCGTGAACGAACGTGAGCGGGAGCCGCACGACACATGAGTGCTGATTTGCAAGAAAGGCTTGGCCATTGGTTCGCCAAACCTGAATTGCTGGACCGCGCATTGACCCATAGCACCGATGCGGAAAGCCGTGGTGAGGGGCTGCTTTCCAATGAGCGGCTGGAATTCGTGGGCGATCGTGTGCTTGGGCTTTGCATTGCAGAATGGTTGGCGGAACGCTTTCCCGCTGAACGCGAAGGGGATTTGGCAAAGCGGCTTTCCATGCTGGTGTCTGCCGATACGCTCTGCAAAATTGCTGAAGAACTCAGGCTTGGCGCTGAACTGCGCATGCCGGCCCGCTATCGCGCCACGGGGCTGATGGGGCCGCGCAATCTGCTTTCCGATGCTTTTGAAGCGGTGCTGGGCGCGATTTATCTGGATGGTGGTATCGCGCCGGCACGCGCCTTGGTGCGGCGCTGCTTTGCCGGGCTGATTGAAGCGGATCTGCGCCCGCCGACCTCTGCCAAAAATCGCCTGCAGGAATGGACTCTGGGCCGAGGCTTGGGTTTGCCGGCCTATGGGCTTGTGCAGTCAAGCGGCCCCGCCCATGCGCCGCGATTTGTGATAAGTGTGCTGGCAGCGGGGCGGGAAGCGCAGGGTGAGGGCGATAGCAAACGCGCGGCCGAACAAGCGGCGGCGGAAGCCTGGTTGAAGGTATTGGAAACATGACAACGCGTTGTGGGTTGATTGCCATTCTGGGCGCGCCCAATGCCGGCAAATCCACGCTGGTGAACCGGCTCGCCGGCAGCAAGGTGACGATTGTCTCGCCCAAGCCGCAGACAACGCGCTTCAGGGTGCGCGCTGTGGTGATGCGGGGGCAGAGTCAGTTGGTGTTGGTGGATACGCCCGGCATTTTCACACCACGCCGGCGGCTGGATCGCGCCATGGTTGCCGCTGCCTGGGGTGGCGCGCAGGATGCTGATGTCTCGCTCCTGATCGTGGATGCGCGCGCCGGGCTGACGGAGCCCTTGCGTGCCATCATCGAAAAGCTCGGCAAGACGCGCCGGCCCATTTGGTTGGCGCTGAACAAGACCGATCTCATCCCGCGCGAGCAATTGCTGCCGCTGACGGCAGAACTGCACAAGCTGCTACCCTTTGCCGAGACCTTCATGATCTCCGCCGAAAAGGGCGAAGGCTTGGACCGTTTGTTGGATCGGCTAGCGGAAGCCGCGCCGCCGGGGCCTTATCTTTTCCCGGAAGATGATCTGACCGATTTGCCCAACCGCATGCTGGCAGCCGAGATTGTACGCGAACAGATCCTGCGGCAGACGCATCAGGAAGTGCCGCATCACGCTTCGGTTGAAACCGAAACCTGGACCGAAAAGCCCGACGGGTCGGTGCGCATTGACTGCACGATCTATATCGCGCGCGCGACGCAAAAGGCGATCCTGATTGGGGATAAGGGCAGCCGGATCCGTGAAATCGGCCGGCTGGCGCGGTTGGAATTGACGAAGCTGCTCGAACGCCCGGTGCATCTTTTCCTGAATGTGAAGGAAAAGCCCGATTGGGATGAAACCGCCGCGCGCATCCGCGCCATTGGGCTTGAGGATGCCGGCTGAGCAGGCTGCGCCATGAGCATTGAATGGCAGGCCCCAGCGGTGGTGCTGGATTTGCGCCCGCATGGCGAAGGCGGCGCGGTGGTGACGGTGCTGACCCAAGCGCAAGGCCGCCATGCCGGGCTGGTGAAGGGTGGCGGCTCCCGCGCGCAGGCCGGGCTATGGCTGCCGGGCAATTTGATTGAGGCGCGCTGGGTTGCCAGGCTTTCGGATCAATTGGGTAGTCTGAGTGGCGAATTGGTGCATCCGGCGGCAGCATTGGCGATGGATGAACCTCTCGCGCTCGCGCTGCTGTCCTCCGCCTGCGCCATTGCCGCCGACGCCCTGCCAGAGCGGGAGGCGCATCCACGCGCCTTTGCCGGGCTGGTTTCCCTGATCGGCCATTTGGCCGGGGGCGCTGAAGGGGTAATGGCGGATTATGTGCGCTTTGAAGCGCTGATCCTGGCCGAACTTGGCTATGGGCTTGATCTTGCCACCTGCGCCGTCACGGGGGTGAGCGAAGGTCTGACCCATGTCTCCCCCCGGAGCGGGCGGGCCGTGAGCGCTGGTGCCGCAGCGCCTTATCTCGACAAGCTATTGCCCCTGCCCGGCTTCCTGAAGGATGCGGAAAGCCAGGGCGATGCCGCCACCTGGTTGGCCGGCTTGCGGCTGACAGGGCATTTCCTGGAACGCGATGCATTTGGCGCGCGCCACCGGCCGCTGCCCGAAGCGCGCTTCAGATTACAGGAAAGAGTTGCGGCCTTAACCGCCGACTAACGCGGTAATGCATAATGCCGGTCTGCCCGCCCATGGCAGCTTCACAAATCTCGTGAAACTCTTCCGGCAGGGAATGCAGCCTTTCAGGGTCAAACCGCGGGCCGGCCTGGGTAAACACGCGCTCCCAACCCAGATCCTGGAGAGTCTGCTGCGCTTTTTCCGCCGCGCTGAAGGGCGAATCCGCCTGAGTGAAGACCAGGAAGCGGCGATATTCGCCGCGTGGCGCAAGTGTCAGGCGCCCGGCAAAGCCCTCAGCCCAGGTCACCCAGACTGGCGAAGCTGTTTGTGGCGTAAAGCCCAGTGTGGATGGTGCGAGTGCGACGTTCAACATGACCTAAGAATACGGCAAGAATGCTTTATGAAGTGTTGAAGCCGCAGCAAGGCAGAAGCGGTTTTGAATTTTTAGCCTTTGCGAGACGCCGAACCCAGCGTTAGACCCATCATTAGATAAGGATACGAATCGCCCATGCCCGATGATGTGAAAACCCTGACGCCCAGCGGGGCGGAACGTGAAACGCGGCTCGCGGATGCTTTGTCTGAACGCTATTTGGCTTATGCGCTTTCCACCATAACCGCGCGGTCACTGCCTGACGTACGCGATGGGCTGAAGCCCGTGCATCGCCGCCTGCTTTGGGCGATGCGGCAATTGCGGCTGGACCCGGATGCGGGGTTCAAAAAATGCGCGCGTATCGTGGGCGATGTGATGGGTAAATATCACCCCCATGGCGATGCCGCGATTTATGAGGCGATGGTGCGGCTCGCGCAGGATTTTGCCGCCCGTTATCCGCTGGTCGAAGGCCAGGGCAATTTCGGCAATATTGATGGCGATAACCCCGCCGCCATGCGTTACACCGAAGCGCGGCTGACCGAAGTGGCGCAGGCGCTGCTGGAAGGGATTGAGGAAGATGCGGTTGATTTCCGCGCGACTTATGATGGGGAAGAACGCGAACCCATCGTACTGCCGGCGGCCTTTCCGCATCTTCTCGCCAATGGCGCGGCGGGGATTGCGGTTGGCATGGCAACCTCCATCCCGCCGCATAACGCCGGGGAGCTTTGTGCCGCGGCGCTGGAATTGGTGCGCAACCCGGATGTCGGCACGGATCGGCTGTTGCAGCACATCAAGGGGCCGGATTTCCCGACCGGTGGCATTCTGGTGGAAAGCGCTGAGGCGATCCGCGAAGCCTATGAAACCGGCCGTGGCGGGTTTCGTGTGCGCGCCAAATGGGAAGTGGAAAAGGGCAAGGCCGGAAGCTGGGTGATTATCATCACCGAAATCCCCTATCAGGTGCAGAAGGCTAGGCTGATCGAACAGATCGCGCAGCTACTTGAAGAAAAGAAACTGCCGCTGCTGGCCGATTTGCGCGATGAAAGCACCGAACAGGTGCGGGTCGTGCTGGAACCCAAATCGCGCAATGTGGAACCGGCGGTGCTGATGGAAACGCTGTTCCGCGCCACGGCGTTGGAATCGCGCTTTCCGCTGAACATGAATGTGCTGGATGCCAACCGCACGCCACGCGTCATGAGCCTGAAGGAAGTGCTGCGCGCCTGGCTGGATCATCGGCATGAGGTGCTGCAACGGCGCACCAACCATCGGCTTGGTGCCATTGCACGACGGCTTGAGATTCTTGATGGCTATCTGATCGCTTATCTTAACTTAGATGAGGTAATCCGTATCATCCGCGAGGAAGATGAACCGAAGCCGAGCCTCATGGAACGCTTTGGCCTGACCGATACCCAAGCCGAAGCCATCCTGAATATGCGGCTGCGCGCACTCAGGCGCCTTGAAGAAATGGAAATCCGCAAGGAGCATAAGAAGCTCAGCGCGGAACAGAAGAAGCTGCAGGCGCTGATGAAATCAGAAGCCGCGCGCTGGGCGACGATTGCGGAAGAAATTGAGAGCATGCGCGCGCGCTTTGGTGATGGCGCGCTGGGGGCGCGACGCACGGCCACCGGCGCAGTCCTGCCCGAAGTGGTGGTGGATGAAGCCGCTTTTGTGGAGCGTGAGCCCATTACCGTGATCCTGTCTGAGAAAGGCTGGATCAGGGCGCAGAAGGGCCATGTGTCCTTGGATAGCGAATTGCGTTTCAAGGAAGGCGATAGCCTTTTCATGGTACTCCATGCCGAAACCACAGATCGGTTGGTGCTGTTTGCGACCAACGGCAAGGCCTTCACGCTGAAGGCCGATACCATCCCGCGCGGGCGCGGTGATGGGCAGCCGGTGCGGCTGATGCTTGACCTTACAAATGAAGATGCGGTGGTTACGCTATTCGTGCATCGTGAAGGGTTGCGCTATCTGGTTGCCGCTTCAGATGGCAAGGGTTTTTTGGTGAAGGCCGAGGATTTGCTTGCGGAAAAGCGCACCGGCAAACAGGTCTTGAATGTGGACCCGCCGGCGGAAGCAGCGGTCTGCGCGCCAGCCGAGGGTGATTCCATCGCGGTGATTGGCGAGAATCGCAAATTGCTGATTTTCCCGATTGATCAGGTGCCGGAAATGACGCGCGGGCGCGGCGTGCAATTGCAGAGCTATCGCGATGGTGGGCTGGCGGATGCCAAGGTGTTTACACGCAAGGAAGGGCTTTCCTGGGTGCTTGGCGAAAGGACGCGGGTTGAGACGGATTTGCGCGCCTGGGTTGGCAACCGCGCCGGCGCGGGCAAGGCGCCGCCCAATGGGTTCCCGCGGTCAAACCGGTTTGAATAGGCTTCAGGCAGGCAAGGCGGGCAAAGCAAAGGCGGAAAGTTCTGCCCGCAATTCGGGCATGCCTTGGCCGGTTTCGCTGCTGGTCACCATCACCATCGGGTGGGCCGCGATATGGCGCCGCGCCAGCGCCTCAACCTCGGCCAGGCGCTTGGCGAATTGCGCGGGCGGCACGTCATCTGCCTTGGTCAGTACGATCTGAAACGCGACTGCAGCCTCATCCAATAGTTTCATCGCGGCGAGGTCAGCGGATTTGGTTTCAATCCGCGCATCCATCAGCAGCAATACGCGACGCAGATTGGGCCGCCCGCGCAGGTATTCGAACATCATGCCCTGCCAATCGGCCTGCAATTCCTTCGATGCCTTGGCATAGCCATAGCCCGGCATATCCACGAGCACGAGCCGCTCGCCGAGATTAAAAAAATTGAGCTGGCGCGTGCGCCCCGGCGTATTGGAAACGCGTGC
>CAMCZJ010000049.1 GCA_945886995.1 Asaia bogorensis | reverse complement strand
CTTGGATCGGCCATGGCTGAAGGATTGGCGGACGCTACCCGCATCCACCGTCTTGCCAAGCTCGAGGCGTCCGCCGGGCCGAAGGCTCAGCCTGCTTTTACCCGCGTCCTGCTCGTTCTGGTCACTCATTCGCCGCTTCGAACCCGATCTTCTGATACGCATTAAGCCGCCGAGACATCCGGACAGCCCTCAATCAACTAGCCACTTCTGGCGGGCAAAAGCCAGAAAGCCTGCCCGCCTCAGACCGGATGGCTTCCGCCAAACGGCCCGGCGCGACCGCCACATGAACAATGTGGTCACGCCCAAAAACCCGCCCCAATTCGGCGGCAGACAGCGGCGTCACCGCCGCAACGCTACCGCCGGCAAGGCGCTCACGCTCTGCTGTGCTGCCATCCTTGGCCTGCACCAGCAAGGCAATACGATCGGCGGCGCGCCATTCCCGCGCCGCTTGCCAACCCGCCACCGCCTGACCTGCCCGGCGTGCAAGCCCCAGCAGATCAGCAATCCTGGCGCGCAGGCCCTGTTCCAGCAACACTGCAAGCCCGGGTGGAACAACCACAGGACCGCGCGCTGCGCGCGTGAAAGCCCCCCGGCTGATGGCGCTTTCTAGCACATCGCCCCGCGCGCTCAACCACAGTCCCCGCCCAGGCAGCCTTTCGGCCAAATCTGGCACGATTTCGCGCCCCGGACCCAGCACAAAGCGGATCATTTCCGCCTTGGGCAGGCTTTCGCGGGTGACGATGCAGCGGCGCAGTGGGCCCTTTTCGGGCTCATCTTCCTCTGGCAGGGCGGCGGCTTCGCTCAGGGTCTTGCCTCATGCCTCATCGCCGAGCCAACCGGCACGACGACGCGCTTCCATGACAATGGCATTGGCTGTTTCCTCATCCACCGCTTCGGCGCCGAGAATTTCTACCAGCTCATCCCCGGCGAGATCGGCCAGGTCTTCAAGCGACTTCACGCCCTTTTCGCCAAGCGTGACCATCATGGCCGGCGTGAAGCCACCCACTTCGATCAGCACATCATCCACGCCAAGGTCACGGCGCTTTTCATCCATTTCGGCATCTCGTTTTTCGATGAAGGCTTCGGCGCGGCGCTTCAATTCGGCGGCCACGCTTTCATCAAAGCCTTCAATCTCGGCCAATTCCTCATCCGGGGCCTGCACAATGTCTTCGATGGAACCGAAGCCTTCCTGCACCAATAGTCCCGCGATCACATCATCCACATCAAGCGCTTCCACAAAAAGCCCGGTGCGGCGGCGGAATTCTTCCTGGCGGCGTTCGCTTTCCTCGGCCTCCGTCAGAATATCCACATCATAACGTGTGAGCTGCGACGCGAGCCGCACATTCTGCCCGCGACGACCAATGGCCAGGCTGAGCTGATCATCCGGCACCACCACTTCAACGCGGCGGCCTTCATCATCCAACACCACCTTGCTGACTTCAGCGGGGGCGAGCGCATTCACGATGAAAGTGGCCTGGTCCTGCGACCAGGGGATGATATCAATTTTTTCACCCTGCAATTCAGCAACCACAGCCTGTACGCGGGAGCCGCGCATACCAACGCAGGCACCGACGGGGTCAATGGAGCTGTCGCGGCTGATCACCGCCATCTTGGCGCGGCTGCCGGGATCACGCGCCACGGCCTTGATTTCGATAATGCCATCATAAATCTCCGGCACTTCCTGCGCGAAAAGCTTCGCGAGAAAGCCGGGATGGGTGCGGGAGAGGAAAATCTGCGGCCCGCGCGGTTCTTCGCGCACGTCATAAATGTAAGCACGCACGCGATCACCATTGCGGAAGGCTTCGCGGGGGATCGTCTCATCACGCCGCAGCAGCGCTTCCGCGCGGCCCAGTTCCACCATCAGGTTACCGTATTCGGTGCGCTTGACCGTGCCATTGATGATCTCACCAACGCGGTCCTTGTATTCTTCGAATTGTTTGCGGCGTTCCACTTCGCGTACGCGCTGGACAATCACCTGCTTCGCGGTTTGCGCGGCGATGCGGCCGAAATCAATCGGTGGCAGCGGGTCCACGATGAATTCGCCAAGCTGAATGCCTGGCTTGATTTTCTGCGCGATACGCAAAGGGATTTGCGTCGCCTCGCTTTCAACCGGTTCGGCTTCCACCACTTCGGTAAAGCGTTCCAGCTTCACGCGGCCATCCTTGCGGTCAATGGTGGCGCGGATATCCTTCTCAAGCCCGTATTTGGCGCGGCCAGCCTTTTGGATGGCCTGTTCCATGGCTTCCAGCACTTCCTCACGCTCGATCATTTTCTCGCGCGCGACGGCTTCGGCCACTTGCAGCAATTCTGGACGGGCAATGGCGATGTCAACGGCCATGGCGCATTCTCCTTAATGGGTCATCGTTGTTGGGTCATCGGCTTTCGCCGTCGCCGCGATCAATTCATCGGTCAGCACCAGCTTGGCGCGGCGGATATTGCCGCGCGGCAGCGCCAATTCAGTACCATCATCCAGCCGAAGCCGGGCTTCCTGTTCATCCGCGCCAAGCGCTACGCCACGGAAACGCTTGCGGCCATCAAGCGGGATGGAAAGCTCCACCGTCGCCACATGGCCGGCGAAGCGGTTCCAATCCTTGGTGCGCGTCAGCGGGCGATCAATACCAGCTGAGGAGACTTCAAGCATCCATTCGCCCCGGATCGGGTCCGCGACATCCAGCACGGCGCCCACGGCATGGCTGATGGCTTCGCAATCCTCCACGGTGAAAGGTGCTTCATCGGCGCGGTCCGCCATGACCTGCACCACCGGGCGTTCCTTGCCGGAAACCTGCACGCGCACCAATTCATAGCCAAGCTGTGTCAGGCTGGGCAGGATGGCTTCGGCGATGCGGGCTTCAAGCCCTTCATGATGCGGTAGATCAGGCTGCAAAAACAAAAAAGGCGGCCTTTTGCAAGGCCACCCCCCGTAAGCTCGGATGGTGTGATTGCTTTGTTTTTAGCGTTGAAGTGGCCAGAAGGCAAGGGCTTGGTGAAATCCTCAAAAAAACTGGAGAGCTTGCCCCACCCCGGGTAGGATCAGCGCGCATGACAGTGAAGCCAAAGCCCTTGTTGATCCCGCGTCGCGCCTTGGCCGGCGCGGTGCTTCCCCTATTGGGCTTGTCACCGCTGCAGGCCCAGGGCGCGCGGGTATTTCGCTTTGACCAAAGCCAGGGCAGGCTGGACTTCATCGCGCGGCATTTGCTGGTGCTGACCTCAACCGGGCAATTTTCGCGATTTTCCTGCGAACTGACGCTAGACCCCGAACGACCAGACACCGCGCGTGTGACGGTGGAGGTGGAAACCGCTTCCATCACCCATCCCTATCCAGGGGCGGCGGATTTGCTGCGCTCCCCGCCATATTTCGATGCCGAACGGTGGCCGCTGGCGCGGTTTTCCGGGCGTGCCGCCCCGGGCGGGCGGGTCGAGGCTTTTGACTTGGCCGGGCCTTTGGAAATGCGCGGTGTGACGCAGCCCCTTACCCTGCAGGCGAAGCTTGCGCGCCGGCGGCGTGATGCCGCGACAGGGGCGGAGATTGTGGATTGCACCGCCCGTGGCGAGATCAGCCGCACCGCTTTCGGTATGGTGGCTGATATGGCGGCCACGGGGGATCGCGTGCAATTGGCGGTATCGGTCAGCCTGGTGATTGGATAGGCCAATGCAGACCGGTGCGGCCTTTGCGTGGTCGGCGGCGCAACGGCGCCTGCATTGGGCCATGGCCGGCTTGGTTTTTGTGAACTTCCTGCTGGCGCTGGTGATGGTGGCGCTGCCGCTCTCAGCGCTTTTCGCGAAAATTCTGACCTATCAGTTGCACAAAAGCCTCGGCCTTTTGCTGATACCACTTTGGGTTTGGCGGATTTGGCTATTGGGGCGGCGTGGCCGCCCGGCGCCTATGCCGCTGCCGGCGTGGCAGCAAAGCGCGGCGCGGCTTGGCCAAGGCGTGCTTTATGCGCTGCTGATCGCCGTGCCGGTGCTGGGCTTCTTGAGCGCGGCGGCGGCGCCGATTGCCGTGGAGACAGTGTTCTTCCTGATCCTGCCCATTCCGCACCCCTTCGCGCCGGATCAGGCGCTGTATGATGTGTTGCGGCCTTTGCATCAGGGGGCAGCCTGGGGCTTGGTTGGGTTGGCGGTGGGGCATGGGGCGATGGCGATCCATCACCACCGGCGCGGGCTGCCGATATTGCGGCTTATGTGGCGCGGTAGATAATCAGCGCCTGATCGGTGGAGGCGGCATCGCCGGAACCGTGAATCAGTCGCTCAAATCAGCGCCTGATCGGTGGAGGCGGCATCGCCGAAGCCGTGAATCAGTCGCTCGAATAAACTCAGCGCCTGACCCATTCCCAATAAAGCGGCTGGCGCCCTTCACGGAGCGCCTTGGCTTCATAGCGCGTTGGTGGCCAGCCAGGGGGGCGGGTTTCGGCGAGGCTTTCCAAGGTGAAGAATTCCTGCGCGCCCATGCATTCGCGCACCCAGGCCTGATAGGTTGGATCGTCGGAGGCGATGCGCCAAACCCCGCCCAGCTTCACGGCGCGCGCCACCATGGGCAGTAATTCCGGATGCACAAAGCGCCTTTTGGCATGCCGCGCCTTGGGCCAGGGGTCCGGGAACATCAGGAACAGGCGGTCCAAGGCGGCATCCGGCAAAGCGCGCAGCAAATGCCGCGCATCCTGCGGCCAGAGCCGGAGATTACGCGGCAGCGCGCCGGTCGCCTCCGCCCCTTCCGGCACCAGGCGCGTGAGCAAGGCGCAAAGCCCGTTTTCGAATACTTCAGAGGCGATATAGGCAACCTCGGGATGTGCCGCGATTTGGTCGAGCGTGTGTTCACCACCGCCAAAGCCCACTTCCAACCAGAGCGGCACATCGCCCAGGCCGAAAGCCGCGCGCGGATCAGCCGCTTGTGCTTGGGTTAGCCGAAGGCGCGGCAGGGTTTCTTCCAACAGGCGCTGCTGGCGCGGACGCAAAGGATGGCCTCGGCGCCGGCCATAAAGCCGGTCCGGCACACCATCAGCCAGCGGGGGTCTGTCAGCGGTCATGCGCAGTCCTGAAAAGAAAAAGGCGGCAGGCTCACACCCGCCGCCCCAAAGATAATCCAATCAGCGCCTCAACGCCCGAAAGCGCGCCGCAGCTCATCCGCCAGATCGGTCATTTCCCAGGTGAAGGTGCCCTTCGCCACATCCGGCACGCGGCCGAAATGGCCATAGGCGCTGGTCGGCACATAGATCGGGCGGTTCAGCTTCAGATGCTCACGAATGCCGCGCGGGGAGAGATTGACCATGCCGTCAATCACCTTCGCCAACTTCGCCTCATCCACATCCTTGCCAGTGCCATGCAGGTCGAAATAAACGGACAGCGGCTTGGAAACACCGATCGCGTAGCTGACCTGGATGGTGCATTTATCGGCTAGGCCGGACGCCACCACATTCTTCGCCACATAGCGCGCGGCATAGGCAGCGGAACGGTCCACCTTGGTCGGATCCTTGCCGGAGAATGCACCACCGCCATGGGGCGCCGCACCGCCGTAAGTATCCACGATGATCTTGCGCCCGGTCAGGCCGCAATCACCATCGGGCCCGCCGATCACGAATTTGCCCGTGGGGTTCACGTAGAATTCGCTATCGGGGCACATCCAGCCCTTGGGCAGCACCGCTTCCACAATCGGGCGCAGCATGCGCTTGATTTCAGCCTGTTCGAGCGCTTCTTCATGCTGGGTGGACACAACGATGGAGGTCGCACCCACCGGCTTGCCGTCCACATAGCGGAGCGTCACCTGGCTTTTCGCATCCGGCAGCAGCCCAGCCGCTGCCTTGTCCTTGGCGTGGCGCAATTCGTTCACACGGCGCAGGATTTCATGCGCATAATACAGCGGCGCCGGCATCAGTTCCGGCGTTTCGCGGCAGGCGTAACCGAACATGATGCCTTGGTCGCCCGCGCCTTCATCCTTATTGCCGGCGGCGTCCACACCCTGGGCGATATGCGCCGATTGGGCATGCAAATGGCAGGCGATATCGGCATGCTGCCAATGAAAGCCTTCCTGTTCATAGCCGATATCGCGAATGGCGAGCCGCGCCAGATGGATCAGATATTCCGGCGTGATTTCCGCAGGGCCACGCACTTCGCCCGCCAGCACCACACGATTGGTGGTGACCAGCGTTTCGCAAGCGACGCGGGCATAGGGATCAGCGGTCAGGAACGCGTCCAGCACCGTATCGGAAATGCGGTCCGCCACCTTGTCCGGATGGCCTTCGGAGACGGATTCCGAAGTGAAAAGATATTCGCCCTTATCGCGCATGGCGTGGTTCGGCCTCTTGTCGCGGGATTCGCCGGTTTAGCCCGACGATGCTCTGCCCCGGATTGCCCTGGGCGGAGCGCGTATTGCAGGGGGGGGTGGCGGGGTCAAGGCAGGGCGAGGCCGCGCCCCATTTTTTTCAGCGCGGTGGCAGCACGCGGGCAGCGCGATAACCTTCAATCTGTTCTGCAAACATGGCCCAACTATCGGTAAAGCCAGTAAAGCCGGCTTGGCGCGCCGCGGTCATGGAAGCCAGCACATCGTAGTCCATGTTCAGCGCGAAATCGGCGAATTCCCAGCTAGCCACGTTTTCAATCGGCAAAATGAGGCCGTGGCGGGCGCGAATTTTCTCCCAGACCGGGCCCTTATCCGCCATCCAGCGCGCCATGGAGAGAGTTCTTACCCCGCCCGGCGCCACACCGAACAGTCCCGCGATATGGGGCCACATGTCGCACCAGCGGAAGGCATCGCCATTCGTGACATTAAAGGCGCGGTTGGCGGCGCGCGGTTCGGCCAGCATCCAAAGAATGGCCTCGGCCAGCAATGTGGCGTCCGAGACCTCATGCAAAGCGGTGAAGGCGCCTGGCTTGCCTGGAAAGTCAAAAGGCACGCTGAGTTCGCGGCAAATGGCGGCATAGGCACCAAGGGTTGAGACCATGTTGCGCGCGCGACCCGGCGCGACATCCAGCACGAAATTTGGCCGGCTGGCGGACCAGGACCAGGCTTTGCCGCGCTGGCGTTCGGCCACCATATCCTGCTGATCATAATAGAAATTGGGCGGCACATGGCGCGGGTCATTTTCACGCGCCGGCGTCGGGAAGGGGCCGATATGCAGCCCATACCATTTGCCGCCATGGATCATGTGCAAATGCTGAAAGCGCGGCAGGGATGCTTCGGCGGCATCCAGCAGATTGCGCAGCATGGTCAGGTTGCCGGCCACATCTTCAACGCCGGTTTCGCCATGTGGCGCGCGGGAGGCATAGACAATATGCGTAATGTCAGGCCGCGCCGCGATGGCGCGGGCAAGCCCCGGCCCATCCCAGAGATCGGCGGTGATCCAGGGGATGCCATTGCCAGGGTCGCGCCGCGTCAGGCCAATCGGCGTGAAGCCGGGGTCGCGCTGCGTTGCTTCCAGCACGCGGCTGGCGGCAGCGCCGCTGGCGCCGACAATCAGGGTGACACGGGTATTGGCCATAATGATTTCCTCCGGGTGCGATGAACCCATGGGCGCGGCTGCGATGCAAGCCATCCTGCATTCTTGACCTGAGGGCGTATCAAGCCCTATGACTCAATTATCAGTTGCAAAACTGATCCTCGCGATTTGTCCGGTCTTCTTGCGGCGAGGTCTCGAAAGGGCGTGGATGGCGACATCCGCGAAAACAAACGCGCTAAAGGGCCGCGGGGTTATCATGCCCCGTTCCCGGTAGGGGCTGGACGCCATCATTGTGTGAGAGGTTCCAGCCGTGTCGAAAAAGCCCCGCCCCACTCGCCCTCTTCGCCCCGCGACGCAGCTTGTCCGCGGTGGGCTCATGCGCTCCAACTTCGATGAGCTGTCGGAAGCAATGTATCTGACATCGGGCTTTGTCTATGACAGCGCAGCCCAGGCGGAAGCGACTTTTGCGGGCACGGAAGTGCATTACCAGTATTCGCGCTTCGGCAACCCAACGGTCAGCATGCTGGAAGGCCGCTTGGCTGCCTTGGAAGGGGCGGAAGCTTGCCGCGCGACGGCGACCGGCATGGCGGCGGTGCATGCGGCGATGTTGTCCCATTTGAAGGCGGGCGACCGCGTTGTGGCATCCCGCGCGTTGTTCGGTTCCTGCCATTGGATCGTCTCAACCCTGCTGCCGCGCTATGGCATCTCAACCGAATTCGTGGATGGGGCCGATTTGGCGCAATGGCGCGCCGCACTGTCGCGCCCGGCGACCATGGTGCTGTTGGAAACGCCGTCCAACCCCATGCTGGAAATCGTGGATCTCCGCGCCGTATGCGATCTGGCGCATCAGGCTGGCGCCTTGGTGGTGGTGGATAATGTCTTTGCCACGCCTTTGCTGCAAAAGCCGATGAGCTTTGGCGCGGATATCGTTGTCTATTCCGCAACCAAGCATTTTGACGGGCAGGGCCGCGTTTTGGGCGGCTGCGTGATGGGATCAAAGAAATGGGTGGATGAGGTGCTGCAACCCTTCATCCGCAATACCGGCCCTTCCATTAGCGCCTTCAATGCCTGGGTTATCCTGAAGGGGTTAGAGACCCTTCATCTGCGCGTACCCGCCATGTGTCGCAGCGCTTCGGCCATTGCCGATATGCTGGCGGAACGGGCGGAAGTTGCGCGCGTGCTCTACCCCTTCCGCGCCGATCATCCGCAGCAGAAGCTTGCCATGGCGCAAATGTCCGCCGGCGGCACGCTGGTGAGTTTTGACATCAAGGGTGGCAAGGAAGCCTGTTTCCGCTTTATGGATGCGCTGAAGCTGATTGATATCGCCAATAATTTGGGCGATGCGAAATCCATGGCGACCCACCCGGCCACGACCACGCATATGCGCGTTGGTGCGGAAGAACGCGCCAAGCTTGGCATTACCGATGGCACGGTGCGGCTTTCCGTGGGGCTTGAGGATGTGGCCGACCTAATTGACGATTTGGCCGAAGCATTGGATGCTGCGGCTTCATGAGGGCAAGCCCATAAAAAACTTTACAAAAGGCCCGATTGCTGTGCTGAATTGGCGGCGAGGAAGGCAAAAATGACTAAAGGTGATTCATTCATCGCGACGACGCGGGGGATAAGGGTGGCGGTGCGCGCCTTTTATCTGGCTGAGCAATCCATGCCTGAGAGTGCTCAATTCGTTTGGGCCTATCAGGTGGAAATCGCCAATCTGGGCCCGGAGACGGTGCAGCTTATCCGTCGCACCTGGCAAATCATGGATGGCACCGGGCGCACACAACAGGTGCAAGGGGCGGGCGTGGTCGGTGAACAGCCCATCCTGGAACCGGGTGGCCGGTTTGAATATACCTCTGGCACGCCTTTAGGCACACCATCGGGCTTCATGCGCGGCGCCTATCACATGGTGGTGCGCGAAACGGGTGAGGCGTTTGATGTGGCTATCCCGGATTTCAGCCTGGATAGCCCGCATTTGCCTTCGGCGCGGTTGCATTAGAGCCTGCCTGATGCGCATGCGCGCGGCGGAGAGGCTCTATTTTTTGAGCGCTTTTTCCGATAAGAAACGCAGAGAGAATGCATGAGCGGCGCTGATGATCGCTTTGTCGTTCGGGCACGAAAGGCATCTGACGCCGAGGGGCTGGCGCAATTAGTCAATCTTCCCGGGTATCGCTACGGGACAATGCGTGTGCCATTTCATTCTGTGGACGAAGTCACGGGCTGGATTCAGAACACCCCATCCTCGAATCTGGAGCTTGTCGCGGCGGCTGAGGACCAGATCATTGGGCAGGCGGGGCTTCGCAGGCTAAGTGGCCGGCAGCACCACTCTGCCTATCTGGGTATGGGTGTGCATGATGGCTGGGTAAGGCGCGGTGTGGGCACAGCACTCATGGCGGCGGTGCTGGATGCTGCCGATAACTGGCTCGGCATCCGGCGCATACAATTGACTGTCTATGTGGATAACGCGCCCGCGATCCATCTCTATCAGCGATTTGGCTTCGTCATTGAGGGCACGCATCAAGCCTTTGCCTTGCGGGATGGTCGTTATGTTGACGCCCATGTCATGGCGAGGATTTTTACCCCGCCTTGAAGGCCACCGCTTGGCTCAATTCTCCATTAGCTGGTATGATCTGGCGCGGGATCGGACACCAGTGACGCATCTCATGATTGTCGGTGTTGGCCAGCTTGTCACTTCGAGTCTTTAGGCCCTTAAGTCGGCATGCTCTGAACGGTTGGCAGATTATAATTGCACCGACCCCGATTGGTGCGGCAGTCTGTCAGCAGTTGCTCGCCTTCCCCCGTCAGCAGCAGGCGGCGACCGACGCGGTCAAACAGCTTGATCCCAAGCTCCTTCTCAAGGTCTCCGATTTGTCGGGATAGTGCCGGCTGCGCGATGTGCAGATGTTCCGCCGCACGGGAAACTGTACCCAGTTCCGCGATGGTAACGAATGTCCTGGCGTGGCGCAGATCCATCCCTGCTCTTTATGCCGTATCGGCATTGACTGCCGGAAAAAAAAGTCTGTAATGATCCCCATGACCCGTTGATCGCCATACCACCCATAGAGAGCGAAACGCCGCCGCCGCTGGAGGGCTAAATGATCTCATCTTCGACATTCTCCGCCACCGATGGCGCTGCCTACGAACAGCAAATGGGCCGCTGGAGCCGACGGCTGGCAGAGCCTTTTCTCGATTTTGCAGAGCTTGACGATGGCGGACAAATTCTTGATCTTGGGTGTGGCACCGGTAGCCTGACGCTCGCCCTTGCGGGCCGGCTGTCCACCAGCCGGATTGTCGGACTGGATGCTTCAGGCGCTTATATTGATCACGCGCAGCGATACATCAGCGACCCGCGCACCGAATTCCACGTGGGCGATGCCTGCGCCATGCCCTTCCCCGACGCCAGTTTTGACCATGTGCTTTCCATGTTGGTTCTCCCCTTCGTGCCAAACACGGCCGATGCGCTGGCAGAGATACGTCGCGTCGCGCGGCCTGGTGCCGTGGTCGCTGCCGCTTCGTGGGATGCGCGTGGCGGTGTCGTCGCGCAGCGCCTATTCGCGGATACGGCCGCGATGCTCGATCCAAAGGCCGATGCGCTACGCGCCCAGAATTTAACAAGGCCCACCACGCGCCCCGGCGATTTAGCTGCTGCCTGGCGCCATGCCGGGTTCCTGAACATTCGTGAAACCATGCTGACGATCCGCATGGAATATGCAGATTTTGATGATTATTGGGGGCCGCTCATCGGTGGTCAGGGGCCGGCAGCCGCGTATGTGGCCACCCTCGACGCGTCCATGATTGCCCAGCTGCGCGAACATGTTCGCCGCGCCTACCTGGACGGCGATCCGGATGGTCCTCGCTCCTATGCGGCGACAGCTTGGGCGGTGAAGGGTCGTGTGCCCGATGTACAATCGCCAAACAGCATTGCCGAGGGTCTTCCATGATGCAGGAACCCAGCGCCCGCGACAGCGCATGGGCGGGCGACGCCGCCCGGTATGCAGATCAACGAAACCCGCTTAGTCAGGCGAACACCCAATGAATGGCATGACGCGTCGATCAGGCTTGGCCCTTGGTCTTGGCATGGCGAGCGGCGCCTTTCGCGCCGCCATGGCGCAGGATGCGGCCTACCCGACCCGCGCTGTTCGCCTATTGGTCGGCTTTGCACCCGGCGGGCCGCTCGATTTTGTCGCCCGCAGCCTGGCTGAGCGGCTCAGCGAACGGCTTGGACAAAACTTCATCGTCGAGAATCGGAGCGGGGCGACAGGCAATATCGCCGCCGAAGCGGTCGCCCGCGCAGCGCCCCCGCGGGATGGGCACCTGCTGCTGATGGGCAATGTACAGAACCTCGCGGTCAATGCCGCGCTGCAGCGCGACTTGCCCTTCGATCCCGCACGCGACCTGCAACCCGTGGCGCAAATCGCGACAGTTCCCTATGTGATCGTCGTGCCCGCTGATCTGTCAGCGAGATCTCTTGCCGAGCTGATCGCTTTGGCGCGGCAACGTCCCGGGACGCTCAATGCCGGTACGCCAGGTGTCGGATCGCTGCAGCATCTTGCGTTGGAATTGCTCAAAACGCGCGCCGGCGGGCTGGATATCACGCATGTCCCGTTCCGCGGCGGGTCAGAGATCGCGCGCGAATTGATGGGTGGTCGGCTGCAAATTGGCATTGATACCCTGGTGAGCTTTGGCCCGGGTATCGAGGCCGGTCACATCCGCCCGCTGGCGACGCTGCACTCGGCGCGCCTTCCGGGCCGCCCTGACTTGCCAATGTTTGCGGAGACGCCGGGGCTGGAGGGGGTGGAGGCAACCGGCTGGATCGGCATCGCCGGGCCATCAGGCATGCCGCAAACGGCCTTGGCACGCCTTGAGGCCGCCGCCGGCTGGGTGATGCGTGAGACAAACCTTCCCGCGCGCCTGGATGCCCAAGGGCTGTTGGCGCGCTTTGCTGGTGCCGAAGTCTTCAGCGCCCTGGTTGCGAGCGAGCGTGAAAAATGGGCGCGCGTTGCTCGCGAAGCTGGAATTACGTTGGGGTGAGTGGGAACCCTCAAAAGTGCCCACTTGGCTTGAAAATGCTTGTTTGTCTGGTCGCATTTTCCTGTCCGCCAAGTGTAACCACTTGGCTTGAAAATGCTTGTTTGTTTGGTCGCATTTTCCGAGTCGCCAAGTGTATCCACTTGGCTTGAAAATGCTCCGGCCCCTCAATTCTCCTTGTAGCGATAGCCGATGCCGTAGAGGGTTTCGATCTGGTCGAAATCCTCATCCGTATAACGGAACTTCTTGCGGATGCGCTTGACATGGCTGTCAATCGTGCGGTCATCCACATAGATATTCTCACCATAAGCGGCATCAATCAGCTGGTCGCGGTTCTTGACCATGCCGGGGCGCAGTGCGAGCGCCTTCACCAGCAGGAATTCCGTGACGGTCAATTGCACCTGCTTGCCCTTCCACAGGCAGGTGTGTTTCGTCTCATCCAGCATCAGGTCACCGCGCGCCAGCACGCCACCGGGCGGGGCGCCTGAACCTTCCGCCCGTGCGCCTTCATTACGGCGTAGCAGGGCGCGAATTCTTTCCAACAATAGCCGCTGCGAAAAGGGCTTGGTGATGTAGTCATCGGCGCCAAGCCTAAGCCCCATCAATTCGTCCACTTCCTCATCCTTGGAGGTAAGGAAGACCACAGGCATATTGCTGCGTTGGCGCAAGCGCTGGAGCAATTCCATGCCATCCATACGCGGCATTTTGATATCCAGCACCGCCAGATCGGCCGGCTTGGCGAGCAATCCCTGAAGCGCGCTTTCGCCATCCGTATAGGTGCGCACCTGGTAGCCTTCCTGTTCCAGGGTCATGGAAACGGAAGTGAGGATATTGCGGTCATCATCCACAAGGGCGATGGTTTGCGGCATTGCTGTGCACCTCTGACGCGGCGGAGACATTCTTTTGCCGCGACAGTGATGATAATGCGAGCCAATTGTGGCAATAGAGCAGCGATCATTTGCGAAACCGCCTCGCGGTTCCGCAAATGGGCGTAAGCTGCTCTATATGTTACATTTTGCAGAGCAATACTCGATTTGATGGAGTCATCAAATCGAGTATTGCTCTGCGCCGGGCCGGAGAAGGGCGATGGAACAGTATGATGCCATATTGGAAGCGCGGCGGCTGATCCGCGCGGGGCGGGCGGCGAGCCTTGCCACCGGCCAGGCCGGCCAGCCCTTCGCGAGCCTGGTCACCCCGGCCACTGCGCCCGATCTTTCGCTGCTGATGCTGCTATCCTCGCTGTCCGAACACACACGGCATTTGCAGGCCGATCCGCGCTGCGCCCTGCTGATCACGGGGGCGCCGACCGGCCCCAACCCGCAAACCGCGCCCCGCGTGACCGTGACCGGGGTGGCGGAGCTTGTACCGGCGGATCAGGTGGCGGCACTCAAGGCGCGCTGGCTTGCCGTGCATCCCTATGCGGCGCTTTACGCGGATTTCGGGGATTTCGCGCTTTGGCGCGTGACGATTGGCGGCGCCTTGCTGGTGGGGGGCTTTGCCCGGGCGGTGCGGATCAAGGCCAGCGCCTTGGCGCCGGAGGAAGCCGCGGTTGCGGCCGTAGCGGCGGCGGAGGCCGAGATCATGGCCCATGTGAATGAAGACCACGGGGATGCCGTGGCCGCGATTGCCGCCGGCCTTCTGGGCGGCGCCCCTGGCTCCTGGCGGCTGGTGGCGGTGGACCCCGATGGCTGCGATATTTCGGATGGTGAGGCGTCTCGCCGCCTTGCCTTCCCCGCGCCGGTGGGCGATGCCGATGCCGTGCGTATGGTGCTGATTCGCGCAGCGCGGGAGGGGCGGGCGGCCTTGGCTGCCCCCTGAACCTGCCGCAATTCTGCCGCGACCAGCGCCGATATGGCGCGTGAATGCCGCCTGGGCGGTGCGTTTGGTGGTTGGTTGGAGGGATGTTCCATAAATGACTAATGCTACAAAAGCCTTGGCCGGAACCGGTGTGACCGGGGCTGAGATCATCCATGCCAATCTGATGCCGCCCGCGCTTATCGCGCATGCGCTGCGCCGCCATGAGGGCAGGCTTTCCGCCGATGGCGCCTTTATTGCCGTGACCGGCACCCATACTGGCCGGTCCGTGCAGGACAAGTTTGTGGTGGAAGACCCAGATGTGCGCGCCGATATTTGGTGGGGCAAGGTCAATCAGCCCATGGCGCCGGAACGCTTTTCGGGCCTCGCTGCCCGCGTGCGCGGCTGGCTTGGCGAAAAGCCCGAACTTTTCACGCAGGACCTTTATGCGGGGGCTGATCCCGAGCATCGCGTGCGGGTGCGCCTGGTAACCACCAATGCCTGGCATGCGCTGTTTGCGCGCAATATGTTCATCCGCCCGCCGGCGGAAGAATTGGCGGGCTTTGAGCCTGATTTCACCATTCTGCATGCGCCGGAATTCCAGGCGGACCCTGCCCAGGATGGCTGCCGGTCTGAAACCGTGATCGCGTTGTCCTTCGCGGCGAAGACCGTTGTGATTGCCGGCACATCCTATGCCGGGGAAATCAAGAAGAGCATTTTCACTGTCATGAATTGGCTGCTGCCGGCCAAGGGCGTGCTGCCCATGCATTGCAGCGCCAATGTCGGCGAAAAGGGCGATGTCGCGCTGTTCTTCGGGCTTTCCGGTACGGGCAAGACCACACTGTCATCTGATCCGGAACGCAATTTGATCGGCGATGATGAACATGGCTGGTCCGATGACGGCGTCTTCAACTTCGAAGGCGGCTGCTATGCGAAGGTCATCAAACTGAGCCGTGAAGCCGAGCCGCAAATCTGGGATGCGTCGCATCGTTTCGGCACAGTGCTGGAAAATGTGGTGGCCGATGAAGCGGGAAGGCTTGATCTGAATGATGGCAAGCTCACGGAAAACACGCGTTCCTGCTACCCGCTGCCCTATATTCCGAATATCGTGGAAAGCGGCGCTGCCGGCCTGCCGCGCAATGTGGTGATGCTGACCGCTGATGCCTTCGGCGTGCTGCCGCCGATTGCCAAGCTTTCCCCGGCGCAGGCGATGTATCACTTCCTGTCGGGCTATACCGCCCGGGTTGCGGGTACGGAAAAGGGTCTGGGCAAGGAACCTCAGGCGACATTTTCGACCTGCTTCGGCGCGCCCTTCCTGCCGCGTCGTCCGGAAGTCTATGGCCGGATGCTGGCGGATTTGATGGCGCGGCACGGCGCGGATTGCTGGTTGGTGAATACCGGCTGGACCGGCGGCGGCTATGGCACCGGCAACCGGATGCCCATTCGCATCACGCGCGCCCTGCTGCGTGCGGCTCTGGACGGCAGCTTGGCGCGCGTTGAATTCGTCCGCGATCCCTTCTTTGGCCTGATGGTGCCCAAGGCGCTGCCCGGTGTGCCAAGCGAGATGCTCAACCCGCGCGATACCTGGGCCGACAAGGCCGCTTATGACCGCACGGCGCGGGAGTTGGTGACGCGGTTTGAGGCGAATTTCGCCACCTATGCCGATGCGGTGGATGAGGATGTAAAGGC